>CALGOI010000048.1 GCA_937959065.1 uncultured Ignavibacteriota bacterium
CTGCTCCCCGTTCCGGGCGATGTGTCTCGGTATGTGAACCCGTGCGGGCCGGGTTCCGCGATGTCCGGAAAACCATAGGAAAAGCTGTAAATCGTAGTCGAGTTTCTTGTTAAAGTCACAATCAACCCCGCCGAGTCTCTCTGCACCCATGAACAGATTATTTCAACCGGCTTGTTCCGGGTCGTTATCGTCACCGCCATGGCCGGATTGCTGGCCGATTCGCCCGGCTGATAGTAATTGCCGAGCAGGTACATTTCACTCGTTACAACGTCCCCCTGTACGATATCCTGAGTATTCTCCGTGCTCGAATATGGCGACCAATTCACGGAAAGGTTACCTGCGTTATCCTTCGCCTTTACTCTAAACTTTCTGTCTACATCGCTGTCATAAGTGAGGCTCAGCACGTTGCCAACTTCATGAGTTTTTATGAGCGCGCCGGCGTTCGTTCTTTCTTCCCAGACATAGCTTGTCACCCTTTCAGAATCCGCAGCCTTTGTAACCTCAACTTCTATCGTCTGTGCAAATCTTCTGATCGTCGGCTGAGGCAAATCAGACGGAGGGCTAGTATCACCGGGAGCCAGTTCGGAAATTATGACAGCCTGGCCGGCCTTGTTGAATTTGTTATAGCTCACGGCTGAAAACTGATAAGTTACCCCCGGAGTAAGTCCGGGGACCTCGACCTGCACGTCTTCTGTTCTGCCTCCGACGTTGTTGAACACCGTAGCGGGGCTTACTCCGTAGGCAATCTGCACATCCTTGTAGTTCACCGTGGGCTTCGTCCATGTGAGTCTTGCCTTTACGCTTACGTTCGGAATCAGATCAACCCAGGTCACCTGAAAATTCGTGACTTGCGTAGCCGGCGTGTCAGTAAAGTCCGCGATATCGTCCCCGATCGGGTCGTCGAACGTCTGGCCGGTCACGTTGCTCGAGCGTCCGGAATCGAATATTACGGCCCTTGCCTCTATCTCGCTTCCCACCTTACGGCGCGCTACGACCTCGTATATTCCCTTCTGGCTGTATTCGTCCAGGTCTATGTTAATCAGATCTCCGAGTTTTACTCCCCTTCCTTCAGCCGTAAGCAGAAACGGTACGCTTTCGTCATAGTTCGCCTTTACCCGCGCGATATAGTCGCACGTAAGTCCCGCGGCCACCTTATCAAACAGAAAATCGTTTGACAGCGTCTGTTTTCTTCTACCCTGCGAGCTGACCGGGCGGGCATCGGTCTTCAATGTATAGCTGTTAACGTCAAACTGTTTCCTGAAATCAAGCGTTAAATCCTTCCAGAGCGAGTCTATAGGCTGCTCACGAGGAGTTCCGACACTGCTTATGGTAGAACCCCTGAATGTACCCGTTATCTCCTCCTGAGCCCCGTCTACGTGCGGTGTTATGTTTCCCGCGGCATTTCTCGAAAGCCTGCACCTGCCGATAGGCGCTATCTCGTTCAGTATATCCACCATCGTTCTCTGGTTTACGACGCCTCCGTCGCATCTGAGCGGCAGTCCTGATATAAAGCTCGCGGCGGCCGTAAACCCCGCCGTGTCTATGTTTGAAGTGAATTTGAGCAGCAGTTCTTTAATTACGTCTATAGGATTGGTACTGATATCGAGCCTCGTAACGTCCGCCGATATATTGTTTCTGGTGAGCTTGCTACCCGAGCCGTCGAGCACCGCGATGGCGAATTGAAGATATGTATACGTAATCCCATTTATTACCTGCAGGTCCTTTTTGTATCTGGTAATCGTGTAGCTCTGCCCGCTTGCGGGAGTGACGGTCCAGTTCGGAGTAATCTGGGCTATTTTGGTCGAGGAGACATAGTCGGTTATCAGCCTGGCCTCGCCGGTGACATTATTTCGAACATAAGAATTGATATAGAAATCATCGTTTTGAGTGTCCGAGGCTGACAGCTTGGCTGTGCTCGCCGTTGAGCCAGACCCGAAGCTGCCGTTATATTTCTGGAAAAACCGGTTGTCGCGGTACACGGCATCTATCTGATAATCGCCTTCACCAACGAGATATCTGAAGTCGATACCGAACTGGTCGTCCTGACTCTTGATCAGAGAGCAGGGTATTTTTTTCGCCTGTCCCACGAGCCAGGGTATCGGAAAGCCGAGGTCCGTAGCGTCCGAAAACTTATCCGTGTCTACCAGATCTAAAGGAAACAGATCGCTCAGAATATCGAGGTCGAATCCGATACAGTTGATATTGAAGGTCTCGAAACCCGGCTCGCTATTGCTGATAATCCCCCTGTACGAATTAATCAGATCGTCCGCGAGATTAGAGGATCTCCATAGCTCCTTTATGATAACCTTATTCCCGCGCTTGAGCTTTCCGGCTTTTCTCAGGTTCGTGATGAACTCGTCGTCGTTATTAAGAATGACTCTGGAAATCTGGGGCGTTTCCAGCCCCGCGAAGAATTCCGGCATCTCCTCGCTCACGGAAGGAAGGCTCACGTTTATACGCTCCTTGTATTTGTTTCCCTCGGACATAACAGGCTCGGAGCCGTAATAAAGCCCGTCTCCGGGAAAATCTACCAGGGTCACAGCCTCCGGCTTCTCTATCCTTTGAATGGGGATTTTTCTGAACACGCTTATAGATCCGAACTGCCCGTCTATATCATCCTCGTATCCCGTAATTCTGACGGAGCCTACGAGTTTTAAAGAAAGGCTTCCGAACTCGTCTTCTTCTTCGAATCCGTTAAAATCCAGCGGTATGCCCTGAATCTCATTAAGCTCGACGGTGCTCAGGAACCAGGTCGAGGAACCGCCGCTGATTGTGAAGTCCTGTGTATAGTTCCCGGGAGGCGAGGACGTATAGAATTTTCCTCCCCCGGCCGACCTCTGCTGACCGTTAGCAAGATCGTAGACCTCAATAAGGCCGCTTGTTACGTTCGAGATCGAGCGAGTCGGGTTATCCCTGTGAGTAAGCGCGTACATTGTGACCGGATCGGTCGTTTGATGCGTCGTTGTAATTGAAGGCGAGGAAGAAACCCCGTTGTTAAGGGCTTGACCAAAGGCCTCTATCGGCAAGTCGCCCCAGAAATAATGAGCCTCTGCATAGATAGCGTCTACGATCCCCGCCGTATTGATAACTATATCGTAGCTGCCGGCTCCCGGAAGGTCGTTCTCAGCAATAAAAGCGAAGGTAATTCTCATATTGTTGTTGATATCGCTTTTAATTAAAGATAGACCCACGCCGTCGAAAGTACCGGAGCTTATGTTCTGATCCGTCGTGCTCGTAGAATCGAAAGAGTGAATTGCTATAAGGACAAATCGGTTAGATTCCGACCCGATCGTAAAATTCGGTATGGTTACGCTTATCGCCGCAGTCGCGCCGTTTCCTGCGCTAGATACGTAATTAACAGACAAGAATCACCGCCTATACCCTGATTATGAAGTCGTTAATTACGACTTCCACGTCGTCCCCTGTAAGCGTGAGAGGAAAGCTCGCAGAGTCGTTGTGAACCGAAATTATAGGACTTGTCGCCACATTGCCCGTGTCTTTATACAATACGACGCTTGTCACGTCATCACCGGTCGGAGCAGTGAATAAAGGGTTCGCCGAGTCAAAGTATCCACGGGTAATAGTTTTGCTCGCAAGCGCGGAGCTAGTAGCAATTCTGGCAGCTACCGGTATATCACCGAGGAATTCATCGTCCTCGAGAGAAACCACCCATCCGCCCGAAGTATAGGCCCCGTTACCGGTAGAACCGTCAAGCTCGAAAGTTGTAGTAGTGAGAACAGTGATTTTCCATAGTCCGTTAGCCGCCGTGTTTCCTACAACACCGCTGATTACGACTTCATCTCCGGTCGTGAGGCCGTGCGCTGTCGATGTCGTAATAACAATGGGCGTCGCGTTCGTGGCTCCGGACACGCTGAGCGCCCAGTCGTTTAAATCGACAATGCAGAATTTGATTGTGTCTGACAGGAGGTTGATACTCCCCTGACCGAGCTTTTCTCTGGCTTTTACGAATTTCCCGACTTCCATATTGGAAACCTCCTATCCTATTTCACGGATATTTACTGAACCTACGTCCGAATACGCTATATTGCGGAGCGCGTATGAAGGCTCCGACAATAAATTTCCAGCCAAGCAATATGTCTCGTTATCCCCGCCCTCGATCAGAAGACCGTTGAATCCGATTATAAGAAAACTGCCCCTGTGAATCGCGAGAAAATATTTCGTTACCTGATCGAAATAATTCGCCTGCCTCTTCTTCTGCATAGTGAATGCCAGCTCGCCAAGTTTCCTGCCCCTCACTATTGACTGCACAGCGCCCGATACTTTCTCCACCTGGTCCGCCCTCTGCCTGGTAACCATGGAAAGGCCCCAGTTCGTATTGTCGAGCAGCAGTTCCGAGCTTTCGGAAAACATCGCCGACCCTATGGATACCTGCGATGAACCGTCGACCGGTGTCTGCGTACCCCATTCGATTTTCAGATACCTGTAATTAAACGCTCCGGCCCCCAGATCCCCGGGATCCGCAAGGTAGTTGTATCTGTTTGTGAATTTATTCTCGGTCGCCGTCAGTCCAAGCGCGGCCCAGTCAGACACTCCCGTCGTACTGCCAGCCCTTAAACCGAAGCTCGCTATGTTCATGTTGTAGAGACACAGCATGTTAAGGGCTCTCGGCTCACCGAAATCAAGAAGCACCTCTCCGGCATTCGCGTCAATGGCTTTTCCTCCGTCAAACTGCCACTGGTAATCAAGGAGCTGGCTCCAGGGGAAGTTGCCGTCCTCGGAGCTCGAGCTTTCGATTGTGTAGGAAACGAGGTCCTCTAATCTGGCGATATGAAACTGGCTCATTAGTTTCTCCTGTTCCTCCTGTTCCTCTGTCCATAGTTGAATCTGAGCTCAAAGTCCTCTATCGCTCTTCTGATTTTTGTATCGACTTCCCGTACCCTTTCACTTGAGTCAAATACCGGATTATTGATATTGATGGTTAAATTAACGCCGCTATCACCACCGAATCCCGCCTGATTCAAAGGAGTAATATTCACCATCTCAGGCCCCTGTTCTCCGGCCAGGAACAGCTGAGGCCTGTCCACAACGCCGCTGAATCCCGAAGCCGCGGGGATCACACCCTGTAAAGCGTCTCTTATTTCCCTGAGTGTAGTAAGGGACTCGGCCTCGATCGCTTCCAGAGCGGACAGGGCGCCCACGTCCTCTATGCCGAGCTCCGCGAGCTGCTCCAGTCTCTGGTCAAGTAGTTCGAGCGCTTGCTCTCTTATAAACTCGTAGTATTCCCGCGCCTGTTCCACGGCCGCTCCGGAGATCTGTATAGACTGCTGTGAGAACTGCTGAGATTGCTGTCTTAGCGCCTGTATCTCTGAATCTATGGCTCTAAGGTGCCGCTCGTTCTCAAATGTAATTTCGGCGATTTCCTGATTTATCTGCTCTATGCTTCTCGTGGGCTCTACCTGAGCCTGCAGGTCCTCGAGGCCGCTTATTACCTGGCGGAACGTATCCGCGAATTCTAGTGAAGTACTGTCAAACGCTTCCCCGCCTATGCTGAGTACAGTGTTAAACAGGTCCTGAATCTCGGATGCGAGCTCTACTCTCTCCTCCCCGGCCGAAGTAGCGAAACGCGCCTGCAGCTCCACCAGCTCCTGCTGCGCCCGCTGCAGTCTCTGAAACGGCGACTCGATGCTTCCCGGGCCGAGCAGGAGGTTTTTTATGTTGTCCTCTATGCTTTTAGCTATGGACGTGAGAGCTTCGGCTACGTTGAGCGCTTCATTAAGCTCATCGAGTCTTTCCTGCGCAAACTCGGCCTCTAATTCCCTCTCGCGCTCGAGAGAGGCTATTCTGCTCTGGAACTGCTCGGACTGCGCCTCCTGGAACTGACGCTCCTGCTCTATCTGGCTCTGTACGAACTGATCGACCTGGCTGTCGAGCAGCTGAAGGGCCTGCTCCGTTTCCTCGAACGACAGGTTTCCGGAATCAATAAGATCGACGAG
This sequence comes from uncultured Ignavibacteriota bacterium, assembly GCA_937959065.1. GTDB lineage: Bacteria > Bacteroidota > Ignavibacteria > Tepidaquicellales > Tepidaquicellaceae > JAEYVS01. The sequence continues at coordinate 5,955 of CALGOI010000048.1, forward strand.
GTTGTCTATCGACAGATTCAATGCGCCTGACACGTCGATAGTGGAGCCGCCCAGGTCCACTATCTTGTCGTTGAGCTGATCGATAAACGAAACGAGGGAGGCTATGGACTGCGATAATGCCGACCTCATACTGAGCAGGGCGTTCCTGTACTCGACCAGGCTCTGTACGATCTCGGGATCGAGCTTCAGCTTTCCCGCGTTCTCTAACAGCTCGTCGCCGAATTTGTCGATAAATTGCGCCCCTTCTTCCGTCGAGAGCTCGAGGTCAGACGTTACGTCCCGCATAACGACTGATATGTCTTCCAGAGCAGGTATCGCCTGAAGAGCGGTCGTGTCGATACCGTCTATCATTTCCTGAATTTTCAGGTTGAATTCATCCAGAGTGGGTATACCATCGAATCCGAGGTCTTCACCCTGCTCTTTCAACTGTCTTATAGTCGTTGTGATCGGATCGAAGATATTCGGGTCGAGAAGCCCGATAAGCTGAGCGAATGCGCCTACCTGCTCACCCGCTTCCTGAAGGTTCTCAGCGCCTTCTACTAGAGCCTCGGCCTTGTCTCTGAATTCCTCGGGAATAGCCTCGAATGCCGCGTCAATGGCCTGAAATCCCGCTATAAAACCATCAATCAGCTGAGTGAACGCTTCCGCCCTTTCTACTCTGGACAGATCCTTATTGTTCGCGATCTCGTCGAACTGTTCCTGAAGCTGATCAGTGAACTGCTGGGAGATCTGCTCGCTGAATCCAATGTCCTGAAAGCCCAGAACGAACGCTTCCTCCACATCCTCGAACAGCTGCGGTATGAAGCCGCCTTTTAGTATAGCCTCCACCCTCTTTTTTCTGGCGGAGCGTCCCTGGGTAAGAATATCGATCTCCGAATTCAAAAGTACGTCCAGAGCTTCGGGAATATCGGAAAGAGTGTCTACGAATACGTCCAGCACTCCCGTGACGGCCTCACCCAGTGTGTCCTCGAGCTCGTCCGGCAGGGCCTTACTTATGCCCGTCCCCTGTCCCGCGAGTATGTCCTCTACCGTCCCCTCTATTCCAAGCTTGATTTTGGTGGGTTTCGAGAAAGCCTTGCCTAATAGGCTGCCGATTACAGATCCCAGAATAGTTCCGATGACTGGCAGCACTGTTCCGACAGTACCGCCGAGAGCGCTTCCTATTGACGTGCTTGCAAGGAACGAACCCGCTAGCGATCCGGCTCCGGCGAAGCCTCCCTGCAGCGCCCCCTCTACACCGCCGAATAAAGCTCCCAGAGCCGCTCCTATAAGCGGCGCTCCCAGCTGAGCGAATTGTCCGAGCTGGAAACCGAATCCGGGCGCTCCCGACGCTGTCTGTGAACCGATTAACGATGAAGCCCCAGTCGGTATAGGGCCGCCTACGATACCGCCCGCGGTAAACGGGTTCTGGGCGAGACCGGCACCAATACTTCCGCCTATTCCTCCAACAAGATCGAATACTCCGCCTATATTAAGAGGCCCGCCGCCCGTTCCGCCGCCGCCCAGAATTCCTCCACCGCCTTGCCCGTTACCCAATACCCCGGTGACTATAGGTACGAAGAGCCCCTGCGTAATAATGGCCGCAGCGAGCTGCTTGAACGAGTCGAGCATAGCGTCGAGAAGCCCGTCCCATCCATCGCCGATATTATCGAAAGCGTCGAAGAAGAAGTCGTTAATGTTCGTTAGGATATTGCCGACGAAGACCTCGAAGCCCTCGAAATTCCTGTTCATCTCATCAAGAACTTTTTGAGCCTCTTCCTCCGCCTGCTTTCTGGCTTTCTCTATCTCCGCCTTTCTATCTTCCTGTATTTTCCTTACTGAATTGATATATTTCTGATTGGCAAGGTCGAACAGTTCCGCCGCCTCCAGACCCAAACGGGCAAATTCCTGGGCGGCTTGTATATCTTTTTCAAGTTCAATCTGTGCTCTCTTCAGTGCCTGCTCATACCCTGTCAGGCTTTCGATCAGGAGGTCTCTGGTTTGCTTCTCGAGCTCCTTTTCTCCCTTTAACCTCTTGGTCAGGTTTTCCTCGGCGATCAGCTGGTCAACCAGGTCCTCTCTCGCACCCTTTTCGAGCAGGATCTGTTTTTTGACCTCGTCCCTTTCCTCCTCGCTGGCTGCTAGGATCCTGTTCTCTTCCTCAAGCTGCTGGATCTGGTCTTCCAGCACATCATTTATGCTCCTTACGGATTTTTCGAGTTCAGGAAAGCCGCCTCCGTCCCCATCTCCACTTACTTCATCTACTTGTTTTTTTGTTCTTCCCCAAATCAGCCTGAGATTCTCGACCTGCTTTGCCTGAGCTTCAATTTGTTTCTCTGTTCTTTCAAGCTCGTTTCTTAGCTCCTGATTGTTATCTATCGCGCCTTCGGGTATTAATGCGGCAAAACCGCCTGTAGGTCTCGCATTCTGTACTCCTTTCAGACCGGCAATAATACTGCCAAAAAACGTATCTACGGCTCCGCCCTGTTTTCCTGCTTCCGCCCATAATCTTGCGGCCTCACTCGTTTCGTTTTTTAACCCACTCATCGCTCCGGTTAGAGCGTTAGTTTCTGTGCCGGCGTCACCCATTTTCTCGCTACTAAGCGCGATATTGGCGGCAACCTTTTCCCAGGACGTAGCTGAAGGGTCTAGTAATGTCTGTAAAGCCTGATACCTTCTCTCAAGCTGGGTCATTTGGCTACGCGCATTCTCAGTTGTCCCCGTAATACCTGCGAGTATTTTATCGAATACTCCTAGTGCGCCGGCTACTGCGGGGAGGGTCTTGCTAGCTAGGCTCTCGAATGCGACGGCCAGCCGCGTACGTACCCTATCCCCTAATACTTCCACATCCTTAATCGTTTCCTCAAAAGCGGTTTCCGTCGCTCCGGTGCTGTTTTTAAGGCTATCGAATATTCCGGCAGTCGCGTCCGCGTTTCCGCCTAACAGGTCCATCGCGCCGGCAAGGGCACGGACATTCGGGAATACGGTAGAAAGCACTTCCTCGCCGTACTCTTCCGTTAATTCCTTGATTTCCGCCAGAGCGGCGAGTAGTCCGTCCTCCCTTAGTATCCGTCTGAGCTCCGAGGAGGATGTTCCCATGGCGGCTAAAGCCTTTTCCGCTTCACTCGTAGGCTTTAAAAGACCGGTCATTATAGCCCGTAGCTGTGTCGTTGCCTCTGCCGCGTTAGAACCTGTACGGGTCATTGACGCTATCGCGGCGGCGACTTCATGGAACTCCACCCCCATATTTGAGGCGACCGGCAGTACCTGCCCGAGAGAAGCCGCGAAGTCGGGAGCCTCGGCCTTTCCTTCTCTTACCGCGCTTACGAGAATGTCCGTAGCGTCAGCGGCGCTCAGGTTTTCAATTCCGTATGCGTTTACAGCTGATGTTACTAGGTCGGCAATAGATTTAATCTCGCCGAGTCCCGCGGTACTAGCCTTTGCGCTTTGAGTAAGTACATCAATGGCATCGCTGCCTCTGAATCCCGCGCTCGTAACAAAGAAAAGGCCCTCGGACAATTCGCCTAACGTTTTGCCCACCACTGGGGCAAGGGAACGCAGATCATTTTTCCACGCCTCTACCTGTTCTCGCGGCACTCCTACGAGAGCCACGATCTTGGTCATGTTTGTTTGGAACGTGAGGGCGAGCTCTTTAATTTCGCCGGCTAACTGCCTTACAGTTTGCCCGATCCCGATAATAGCTCCGGCGACAAGACTTCCTACCGCGATACCGCCTGCCAACTGTTTGAATGACGCGCCGATTCCGCCTACTGACTTATCTAAATCTTTTGAGGATTTAGCGGCTCTCTCAGAGGACTTCTCGTAATCCTTGAGTTCCTTCTCTGTGCCTTTAAGCTCTTTCTCGAGGTCGTCGAAGCTCTTCTGCAGCTTATCGAGATTCTTCTGTGCCTCTTTTGTCTCGGCTATTATTCGGGCTCTTACGTCTTCAGACGCCATTATCTGTCAGGCCTCCCGAGATCCTGCATTTCCTTTTTTTCCTGCTCTACTTGCTTCATCGTTCTGGACAGAACGTTAAACCCGTCGAAAAGCTTAGAATCCAGATTTTCAAATTCGGTATTGGTAAGGTGGAGGTATCCGCCTTGTAACCAGTTATAGAAGTCCCAGGTCCTGTTTATAAAATCATTCGCCATGATTTCACCGGCCCTGAGCATGGGACAGTATCTAAGAATTTCCTGTCCCACATATGCCCTGAAATCAGGGTTTTCTATTGTTCCATTACAGTTTCTTTCTCTGTCGAGTCCGTACTGTCTGCACTCGGAGCAGCTCCATTTGCTGTACTCCGATCTGGCGAATCTGCCAAAAAATCCAGCCCGTCCTTATCTTTCTGAGTGAGCGACGACAGATGATTGATCGTGTTAACTATGTCCAGAACGTTGCCCTCGGTCAGCTGGTCGTATTCTTTCTTTTTATCGAAGTCCGGAACAATCAGCTTGATAAAGTCGTATTCAAAGTCCTGGCCGGATTCTATTGAAAGCATTCCAACCATCCTGACTATGTTCTGAGGGCTTATAGACGTATCGATGTACTGGCTAAGCAGATGAACGGAAGTACGCGTACTTTTGTCGATGCCCTTCTTGAGCTCGTCGTACTCTTCCTGCGTGATGAATCCCTCATCGAGATCCGTTTTAAACTCGGCGAGCCTTTGTTTGGCCGCCTTCTGAATTTCGGATCGTCTTGTTTTCAACGCGTTTTTGAGAAGAAGCACCATAGAGCGCACTTCTCTCTTTGCCAGTCCCCTGAGTTCCCTTTCTGGCGTATCTTCAGTTACCTGAAACTTTGTCGGTGTTATCCACTTCATTTTTCTTTGCTCCTTCCGTGGTTACGGTTACAGGCCTATTGTCTCCCTTTCTCTTGATCTTTTTGTCGAGCAGTTTCGGGTCAAACAGCTTTTCGGCTTTCTCCATAAGGTCCGGGTACTTGAACTGGTAGACCTGCCTGTTTTTAAGAACTTTCTCCTGATAGTCCCTGAACTCTTTCTGTGCGTCGGGCTTCAGACCTTCAAGGTCTTTCTGAAGTTTCGCGAGCGTATCGACCTGGGATTCGTCAATGTGATACTTTCTCTCCATTGAGTCGTCCTTGCCTTTAACGTCATATGTGCACTCGCGACAGCACACGAGTAATGAAAATATCTCTCTCTGTTTCATAACGGTTCTCCTTTATTACATAAATGACAGGAACATCAGGTCGCTGCCTGTCTGCCACCTGAAGGCTTTGAATGTTATGTCGTACTTCAGAAGCCTTTCCGATACGGGAGTGTCGATCGAGGTCGCGACCATCTTTCCGAAGAAGGCGCTGAACCACCTGTTTGAGCCTCCTACGCTCCTCTTTCCGGATACGTGGAGCTGCCGTTTGGTCGCGCTTTTCGCTTTTATAAGCTCGTCTTTGTTCTCATACTGGAAGTTCAGTCCGACAGTTACTTCCCTCGTATTCTCCGAGTGTCCGGTAAGTCCCGTCTCGGATTCGACCCCTTCTTTTTCGCCGAGCGCGTTGTTAAAATTGAGACCTATAGACGAAATCCATGTCGGCCTGTCGGAATCAAGAGCGACCGCCATGCCGAGCGGCACCATCGGGTTAGCCACGCTCGACGCGGCCACGGTACCGGTTTCCCCGTCCGCCACATTCTCCTCTTTCGCGACGACGTTAAATGACGGTGTGATAAAATTTCCTACCGACATATCCATATTCATCTGGCTTATCTTTGCCTCTCCCCATGTCCAGTATTCATCTATGTCGTCATAGAGCCGGCTGAACGCGAGAGACGGGAGCGATACGTCCGTTGTCGTAGAAACTTTCGGTCTGTAGTGCACGCCGCCTGTTATCGATACGAATCCGCCCTGAAGAGTGGCCCCTGAAGGAAGAGGAGGAAATATCTCAAGGTTATCGGCCGTCGGCGACATATTCTCGGTTATGGCTATGACGGCGGTAGGCCAGTCCTTGTTTACGCCGTTATCCACGATCTTGAGCAGTATCGACATACCCGCTACGAGATTCGCGTCGACTTCGTCCACTTCGACGTTGCTTTCATTGACCAGCGACGGGTTAGCCATAGCCGCCGTAGTGACCTTAGTACCCATAAGGCCTGTGAAGAACTTGTCGAGTGATGGCGCGGCGCCGGCGGTCGCGGGGGCTTCGAGTACCATATTTAGCGTCCCGGCAACAGCCCTCTTCGTGACTTCAGCATCAATCGGGTCAAGATCGTTTGTTAGAAATATAAGCTCTGATAAAGTCGGCTCTTCTTTAAGCGTCGAACCCGCCTGCGGCTTTATACCTTCCCATGCCGCGTCACCAAAAGGGGGAATAACGCCTGGTGAGGATTCTAGAGCCGCTCTCCATGCACCGCCTTCTTGTCTTGCCATAACTTTTTACCTCCATTTAATTGAAGTAGCGATAATTCACTGCTAATATGAAGTCCGCGTCTTTCGCGAAACCGCTTACCGCGGACGGGTCTATTTCGCTCGTAAAGACCCTTAAAACCGGGTCGCCTGGGTTACCATAGGCCTGCTTGATTAAGTCTTGCGTCTCTCGCTTTAACACCTCTATATCGGCTGATATATCGTCGTTCCCGCCCCTTTCCCTAAAGTATCCGACCACCTGAACAGTGAAGTTTCTAACATCGAGATCGATATTCTCTTCGATGAGCTCATCTTTACCAGGCAGCAGCACAAACGCGGGAGTCTGGGAATTCTTTAAATCATTAGCGACATCTATAATCTTTCTGCTGACCGTCTGTGCGTCGTATGTATATCCGTTAGCTATCGTGTACCCCTCGAGGTTCATTTTCAGCTGATTCAGTATCTGATCCGTGTTCAATGCCGGCATTACTCACCCCTCAATTCTCTAAGCAGGGCGGTTCTCAGATTGTTTTTGATCGCTATCAGCTTCGCCTGCACGGTTTTCTTTACGGGCTCTCTTGCCGGTATAACGACCTGCTTGGTTGTAATCCAGTTCTGGCCTATCTTGAATCTGAGATAGCCGCCCGGTTCTCTGGGTCTGATCGTGGCCCCTTTCTCATGCACTTCAAGAAGAGACCCTGACCTACCTTTCCATCTCCATCTGACCGTATTACCAATCTGTCCTATTATGCTGCCGTCTTCTTCCACAACCTCACTGGTTACACCACCTGAGAGATTGCCATTTTGCCTCTTTAGAATTCTCCCCCGGAGATTCTCTATAAGATCACTTTTGAGCTGGAAAGTGACGATCTGCATTCCTGTTCTTAGCCCCCGCCTCATTTTCTCGGGCGTAAGCCTTTGTCTGAGACTGTCGAAACCTTCGATTTCTATTCTGTAATCATCGGCCATAATCGTTATCCCAATGCGTGCATCTGCGGTTTCTTGCTGACGGAATCAATATCGAGCTGAGCCAGGGTTCCGGTAGTATCGAGCAGCTTTACCTGCTGCCCGTATGGCGTATAATCAAGACCCCGGCCAAGACTTCCCCTCGCGTAATCCGTTATGGTGTCGCCGATGCTCGTTCGCTGCTGGGTGACTGGATTGTAGATCGCGACAAAATGAGCCGCCAGCCACCTTTCTATTTCCTTGAGCTCCGCTTCCGTAAGGCCGGTGATTTTATTTACGAGAGTGTTCGCGACGGTTATAGCCGCATCCACGTTATCGGCATTCGTTTTGTTATCAAGGATCTCCGCGACATCGTCAGAGCTCACTCTCGCCGGCATTATTCACCCTCGCCATCGCCCGAGTCGCCTTCGCCTACCTCACCCTTGGAGGATTTGGAAGACTTGGACGACTTACCCTTACCGCTCGATTTGCCCTTGCCTGTTGTCGTTGTTTTAGAGCCCTCACCCTTGGAGGATTTGGGCTCCTCCTTAATCTCGATAAACTTATTGGCGAACGAATCAGGTATAGGCCCGTCTACTATGTCTCCCGTTCCGTAAGTAACGACCTTGCCGTCCTCACGCCGGCTGAAGGAGCCTGTTATTAATTGATATTTGTTACTCATGAATTATCTCCTGTTCTTACGGCGCTCCGTGGCATACGCCTGATTTGCTGTTCTTGTCCGAGCGTATCTGAGGCACTAGTATCGCCATCGCCTTGAAATAAAGCATCAGGCCGCCCTGCCCTTCCCACTCTATTACCTGCGGGTCCCGCCCTCTGACTACCCTGACGACATCAACAGTCATCTGAGCGAGCACGACGTTATTGGCTGAAAGCTGATCAGCCGTCTTTACATCAGCTATCTCATCGATTTCCAGAAGCCTCTGCTTTATTGTCTTGTCTGAGTTCGCCTTGTAATCGTCGCTCAGCCTGGAGCCGTATGCCGTCGGCACATACAGATTGTATGGGCCATAGTAGCCGTCGGCCTGGTTGAGCTGTATCATCTTGATTACGTCTTGAACGATCTGCTCACCCGTTACAGCTCCTTCGTCGGCCCAGTCGCCGGAGATCTGAAAAGTGTTTCTGTCCGGATGGTTCGTGTACCCATATATTGTTCCCCCGCCGAAAGTAATACCAACGCCGTTGAACAGCATCGATTCGACTGATTCGGACACCTTTCTAGCCGCGAGCTCGCCGTTTGTGGTATCCAGGGAATTGCCTCTTTTCCTACTTGCGGCCAATACCCTGGCGCTCATCTGAAAGTCCTTATGAGTTATCGGGAGAGGAAGATTGATCTGGTCGAACGATACCGTATCGGCGTTAGTCCTGGTAATACCGTCCATGGTCTGTTCCGCGCCTGTTATATCGCTCTGTCTTTCAGACTCAAGAACCATAGTCCCGAAATCATCGTTCAGGTCGTAAGTGAGTCCCATGTTGATGAGGTCCATTACTCCGACCAGCCTTTCCTCGGATACTCTGACAACCGCCTCGTCAAGCTCCTCCCACTCATCTTTACGCAGGGTCGCGTGCGTTCTCAGCACGTTGGGATCCATATTTGCGGCAAGGAGCTTCTGCGCTATGGAACCGTGCGGTACTCCGTTTAGAATAAAATCGTGTTTCATTTTCTTACTCCTCCGAAATATTTTTTATATAACCTCGATCTGAATTCTTACGGCGCCGCCAGATGTGTTGTTAATGCTCTCAAGCGGCCTACCGACGATAGCCCTGTTATAGAGCGTGAAGGTCGCCGTTCCCCCCTCATCTACGGCCTGAGGAGTATGCAGCCTGAGCGTTCCGTCACCGTTGGATTCCAGAAAATGAGTCGGGTTCACGTTATTGCCGTCGGCAAGAAGCGCGTATACCACGTCTCCCGGCTTGCACACGTTGTACTGAATCTGGTTGCCGGCGGCGTAATTGTCGTCGACTCCCTTGCCCTGGAGGTTGTCCTCTATTGCAAATAACGGAGAGGCATTCAGGCCCTGGCCTGCGTGGTCTATCAGCTCACCCGCCGAGTTGCGGTCGAGCAGGGCTCCGGGCGTAATTGTCTGACCCGCCGCCACTTTTCCTTCTTTTCTAAAAGGTTCTCCCTTTATGAGAATATTGTTTGGCATGGTTTTTCTCCCTTACGATTTTCTTATGCAGCTTTCTTTTTTTCGCCGAGCCTTCTGGGTTTTGGAACCTCGTTATCAGTTGGCTGCTTTCCATTATTGCCCTGCAGACTGAAATCGGTGTCAACCTGAGCCAGGCTCGCCAGATTCTCGAGCTCCTCCAGCGACTTGGCGTTAAGAGCCTCTTCCGAGAACCTGTTGTTCTGGTTATCGAGAAGACCCTTTACCAGAGCCGCTTTCTTCTGCTTCTGTAGCGAGAGCGAAGAATTCAAGACTTCCCTTACTTCGGGGGGCGCCTGGTTTATATATTCCTCCGCCGTAATCGCCTTGTTGGCTTCGGGCTCCTTGATCTCCTCAATCTGCTTTTCAGGCTCTTTCTTCTCTTCGGGCTCAGGCTCCTCGTTCGCTTTCACTTTTGAAAGCTGCTCGAGGACCTTTTCGTCGAGTCCGTCAAGCATTTCCTTGTCCTCTTCGGCGAATTGCCCGTTCTTGATCAAAGAGGCTATAACTTTCTCCTTGTCCATCTGATTTACCTCCGTATTGGTTTTGCACTTACAATCATGGTTATCTGTGAAAATTCCCTTTATTCCGTCTATTACCTTTTTTACAAATCCGTCCTGTCCGCCTTCATTCGCCATGCTCATTTCAAAGTTGAACTCGCTCTGAAGTAGTGCCATAGCGACATCGCGGGCAGATTTCTGTGTCTCCATAGGTAGCTCGTAGGCTCCCCAGTACTCCATGTGAGAATCGCTCAATACGCGGGAGAGCGCGTCCTGGTTCAGCATGTCTGTGGCCGGATTCACCACCGGAAGGGAAATGAGGCCGTATAAATCTTCGGCGTTCTCGTCTCCCAGCAGTGTCTTGCTCGCTATCCATGCTTTCATTTCCGGTGGCGCCTGGTCTACCGAATCGGGCAGCGCTTCCGGAAGCGGCGTGTTCGTGTGAACGTAGTAGCCGTTCCTGTAAGATTCGAAGCTGGTCGGCATTTCGTGCCAGGGTAGTGTTTCCGCTCCTTTGTAAGCAGGCTGCCTCGCAGCGGATTTTACGTTGTTCTTCATACTTTCCTTTTCTCCTTGATTCGCTCTGATACCGCACCCGTCCTGCCAGTTGCAGGCCCCCTCTCCACCTGGCAATAAAGCCAGATGGTCCGGGTACATAGCCTTCACGGTGAAATCGTAGTCTTCCCCGTTCCATGTTCCCGCGACTTCCTCGGTGTCAAGGAAAACGCCGGTCGAGACTTCGATGTTCTCACCGTTCTCGAGCGCCTCGACGAAATGGGGGCTTACGGCTTTCGCCTTTTCCTCGTCAATCCATATTTCGGACTTTAATGCAGGAGATTCAAAACGGGTGTTGAACAGGCGGCCTATAACCTTCTCCTCCTGTACTGTTACGGAGTTTGCGGATACAGGATTGCCTTCCTGGTCTACCGGATGGAATTCAAGAGTGGCAGTGTCATCCCACTTCTGGGGTACGTGAGACAGCACATCGAGCGGATAGTAAAGCCTCTCGCCGCTCATGGGGATGTGAACGCCTTCTACGAGAATAGTAACGGGAGCTACTATGTGGGGCCGATCCCCGAATTGTTTTCGTTGGATGGCGAAGTCTGCGTTACACCTCAGTGTAAGCAGTCTCTTCATAATAAAAAAACCTCATGTCCGGTTTATCGCCTGACATGAGGTCTCCACGGGTTGAATAACCTCGTTAGATTTATATTAACCTAAAGGTTTATTTTATGTCAAGAGGGTTTTTTATAATCAGTTCGAATTCCATACCTCAGGCGGGGGCCTGGTTAACACACTTCGAACTCTTTGTCGTCATGAGCAACTTTTTTTCTTGGATAGGCGGCGGTTCTTTGTCAATACAAAGCAATAATATTCCTAATCCTATTCCCATAAATGACGTAACCGACTGTTATAGATGGATATATTATTTTCTACGAATTAGTGATAATGACCACAGGCTCTTTTCCGTCCTGCCAATGCTCGGAGATAGGCATTAAACACTGAGCTCACGGCCTTGCTCGGCAACGCAGGCTTCGCAACGCACCGGCAGTTGTGTGTGATTATGCCGTGTGCGGAGTAATAGCTATCTTCAGTTTCGAGGTTATAGACCATGCCGCTATATTCTTTACTTTGAATGTCGATGACACTGTCTCTCTTTATTCTTCCATATCGTCCGCCCATGATCTTGTCGGCAAGGACTGACGAAGTAATATGATTTTTCAGGGATGAGCCTGTCTGCGGCCGGTTTATTGCATCCTCCGTGGCCAGTATTACCGCGGTCTCGGATCCCGCTCCATCTCCATGAAAATAGCTCGGGCAGACATGGACATCTCTGAAAGACATGCCCGGTGCGGAGCTGAAGCACTCGGCTATTTTTTCTATTGCTGTACCCTCAATATCATTTTCCTGATCGATAATTACATGACCAACCTTTTCAATATACTGAGCTGGCAGCCACCCAAGGGGGGTTAGAATCGGATGATTTGGAGTACAGTTAAGCACTTTGCCGGATGCCGTAGAGATTATTATAATTTCACCTTCATAATGCCTTTTGCTGACTGCCTTTATCCCCACCGCGTTGACAAGGGTTTCTCCTGTTACACAATTCGGATGAAGAGGAATCATCCCTTCTATTTCGTCCAGCGTGAATATCTTTCCTTCAAGCGCCGCGCATTCGGGACATACCCGGTCGTCAAGCGCGGTGCTCCACTCCGCCATTACGGTTACTTCGTTCACTCCGGCGTTCCTGAATTCCTGAATGTTCGCCAGGTGATGAGCTCTGACAATTTCAGTCCTGGCTATAGTTCTCGCACGGTTTAATCCGATAGAATTTATTTTGCCGTTTATTTGTTTGGCGAGCTGCTCGGGGCTTCCTCCAATAAGCAGGCCCTCAGAGAGTATCCGGCTTATTTCGGAATCCATCGCAGCAGTAACGCCCTTTAGTTCCGAGAACACTCTGGTATAAAGCGCTCCGGCCCTATCGACGTGAACGGGCTGATTGAATACCCTGTCAATATCTATTTCCGGAACGTCAATGCCGATATTCCTCAGAGATGTCCGGCCAGCCTGTATCCCTTTCTGATATGCCGGCTTCACATAAGTATTCGTCCACGGCTCGGCTATCCCCGTACCGATCACGCCAGGCTGTCTTATTATCTCTAGCAGCTCCTGATCCTGAAGGTCCCTTAGCCACTCAAGGAATGCCTCTATCTTCTGATCGGTTCTAGGAAAATCGAACTGGCCCGGGCTGGCAGGTGTAAAGATAGAAAAGGACGGCTCCGTAGTTTTCCTCAGGCCCAGCGCGTCGTTTACGACAATGCTGGTCCGTATGTCTCCCTTGATTTTTCTGAAGCGCTTACCCATCTGCGCCTGAAAGCGCTT
>CALGOI010000049.1 GCA_937959065.1 uncultured Ignavibacteriota bacterium
AATAATGTACATAATCTCGGAAATCATCTTCAGACTGCTCCAACTCCCATTAGTAAGTGGTCTCGGTTCAATAACAGGCATGTTTTTTTTTACCTGATTCCGATTAGAAAGAGTGTAGTATTATCCAATCTTGACATTTGTTTCCCCGAAAAATCATCTGAATGGAAGAATGCCATAGCAAAAAAAACATAAATTAATGTTTTCATAGTGTTGTTTGAATTCCTTTATTTCCCGATAATAGATAAAACAGTTGCTGACAGGTCGATAAAGGTCCACGGTAATCAGTTAATGGACGATGCAGTGACAAAAGGCAAAGGGACTATCTTATTGAGCGGTCACATATCGAACTGGGAGTTGTCTGCATATGCTTATCCATTGTTACGGCGAAGAGGACTGAATATCATTGCAAAGATTCAGGCAAGCAAGATGCTTAACAAGAAAGTAAACAAATACAGGCAGAGATCAGGTAATAAGATAATACAAGTAGGAGCTTCACTGCGTGACGCGTATGTGATATTAAAAACGAATAAGATATTGTGCTTTCTGATAGACCAGTCCGCTCACCCGGATTATTCAGTATATGTTGACTTCTTCGGGAAGAAGGTTGCGACTTTTGCGGGTGCAGCCAAGATGGCGCTAAAGCAGGGCTCTCCTGTCATAATAGGGTATATGATACGAGATGAAAAGAAGAATTATGATATCAGATTTGAAGAAATAAAATATGACGATATTACTGAAGAGATGGAAGCGAATGTGATTGAGCTAGCACAAAGAATGCAAAAGAAAGTGGAAGATATAGTAAAGGAGCATCCGGAGCAGTGGTTCTGGTTCCATAAACGTTTTAAACACGTGAAGGAGGCAGGATAATGAAGGTGCTCACAATACAGACTGCGTTTATAGGTGATGTGATACTGACTCTCCCTCTTGTTCAGGTGCTAAAAAGAGAAATGCCGGGTGCGGTAGTTGATTTTATGTGTATTCCTTCGACTAACGAGATACTAAGCAATAACCCGTATATAAACGAAGTGCTTGTGTATGACAAGCGGAACTCAGGTATGAAGGGGATACGTAGTATAGTTAAAGAGATAAAGAAGAGGAATTACGATATTATAATTACCCCGCACAGGTCATTCAGGACAAGTCTTATTTGTTTTATGTCGGGAGTGAAGAAGACGATATCGTTCGATATATCGGCTATGAGTTTACTCTACAAAAAAGCTGTGCTGTATGTCGGGTATGAACATGAGATAAAACGTAATCTACACCTGCTTGAGCCGCTGGGGATAAAAGAAGATCAGATAATCCCACCGGAGTTGTTTCCTTCAGCCGATGATAAAAAGAAAGTGGATGAATTGATGGATGTTTTTGAGCTGATAGGGAAGAAGTTCGTTTGTATTGCGCCGGGGTCGATATGGTTCACGAAGAGGTATCCGAAAGAGAAATATGCGAACGTGGTGAAAATGCTGGAAGAGAAGGGAATACCGGTAGTATTGATAGGGGGTGAAAAGGATAAGGAGATAGGGGATTATATTCACGGGAAGTCCAAAAAAGAAAATGTATTTAATGTTACAGGGAAGTTATCTCTGCTCGAGTCAGCGGAAATGATAAGAAGAGCGGACGTATTGCTTACGAATGACTCTGCGCCTCTTCATATCGCGAATGCTATGGGAACTAGGGTAATCGCGATATTCGGGGCTACCGTACCGGAGTTCGGCTTTTATCCTTATGGTGACGGGGATGTGATCTTCGAGACGAAAGGGCTAAAGTGCAGACCATGCAGTATACACGGGGGTTATAAATGTCCGATTGGAACGTTTGACTGCATGATGAGGATAGAGGAAGGGGATGTTGCGGGGAAGATAGAGGAGATTATTTAACAAAAATTACTCTGCCAATTCTCTCCACAACTTCCGGATAAATATCTTTGTAATCAATTGGTTTTGCTGTTAATTTGATAAAATACATTCCTGAAGGCTTGTCTTTCATAATTTTATCAATGTTCAGTGTATACTCACCTTCTTTAAGTGTATCATCAATAATAATTGATTGTAAATTACCATCCGCATCAAACAATTCTACAATAATGTCAGATCTAACAGGAATTAGTATTTTTTGCTTAGGCATCTCAAAGATACCAGCTTTAGGTTGTATTTCAAATAAACTTACATTGTAAACTGTATCATTCCTCTCGAAAAAAGGTTGAGCATGGATTGTGTGAGGCAATGTTAAACTTACTAGTATTAATAAAAATATTTTCATACAACATCATCATTATTTTTGGGACATGTGTTTCTGTAAATACAAGCCCGAAGGGCTGACATTATTATAAGAAAAAATCATCTGGATTTAAACCCCGAAGGGGTGACACATAAATCCTTAAATCCCCTCCGACGGAGGGGTGGGTTGGTGATACTACACCAATATCTACTCCTTCCCAAGCCCAGCTTGGGAAGGCATATAAAATACAAGCATGAAGGCTTGACAATACTATTAGTAAAATTATCCCTATTTTTAACTACCTGAACTTTACAAACTTATTATACAATCGGTGATACATGCGCATATGACCCTCTTACCCTTGAATATTAACCTGCCTCACACTTATATTTGTATTGAATTTCGAAAACTCTACCATGAAAAATATAAAACTACTTTACTATAGTTCGATCCTTGAATATTACTAATTCGAAAAAAAAATTTGTGAAAAGTCGTGGTGTGTAGAAATTCTTGTTTTTACATACCCGGATTCCGGACCAGAAACAAAATTTTTATAAATAACTGATTAAACAAAGCAGAAAAAAAATGTAACAGCCGGAATCCCGGCTTAAAAACAATAACTTATTTGCAAAAAAACCGCCTTTGGTTTAGCGGTCGGATTTTCGAAAATAAACTACTGTTCTTTGGCATATATTATTTGTTATCCATTATTCTTTGGACATATTTACCGATCATATCGAATTCGATATTCACCTTATCACCGGCTTTTAGGCTTGCGAAGGTTGTAACTTCGTAAGTATGTGGTATGATAGCGATCTTGATAGTTACCTTATAGGCAACTTCACTAACTATTTCAGCTATAGTCAGACTTACTCCGTTTACTGCGATTGAGCCAACGTATATGATATTCTGTCTGAACTTCGCAGGGAATGAGATAAAGAATTCATAGCTGTTCTCGAGAGGTTTTATGTCTTCAACAACACCTGTAGTATCCACGTGACCCTGGACAATATGTCCGTCCAGTTTGGAGTTCATTGTCATTGCTGTTTCGATGTTTACAGTGTCGCCTTCTTTTAGATCACCCAGGTTTGTTTTTGACAGCGACTCTTTGATAGTGGTAAATTCAAATCCGCCATCATTTACACTTACTGCTGTCATGCAAGCGCCATTTATGGAGATACTGTCTCCTACGTTTGTGGTTGCAAGGAAGTCAGCTGAAGCCGGTTTTACGGCAAACTTTATTCCGTCGCCTTCGGGCTGCATCTTAGTTATCGTGCCTGTTGTTTGTATTATTCCTGTGAACATTATTTCCTTTTATAATGTAATAATATATCATCCCCGAGATGCTGCATAAAGTCAAAGTCAATTCCGCGGGCTTTATCAAGAGAGGGGATAGAAAAGCTGTCGAAAGGTGAAATTCCTTTCCCGATTATCTTAGGGGCAATGAAGAAGTAGATATCATCGAAGAGGTCACGCTCCAGGAATTGTGAAAAGACGTTAGCGCCGCCTTCGACCAGCACACTTTGAACCTTCTTCTCCCACATTTTCTTCAATGCTTCATCCAGGTCTATCAAGCCATCGTCGTGTTCCTTGCAATAGACAATATTGTATTTATGTTCATTCTCCATTTTTGATGAGAAAATATAGGTATCAGGTTTATTTTCATCTGAGAATAGGTGCAGTTTTTTAGGAAGCGACATAGCTGTATCAAGTACAAAACGGAGGGGGTTCCTGCCCTCAACATCGCGCACAGTAAGCCGGGGATTGTCTTTAAGGGCAGTATTCCTCCCGACAAGAACGGCGTCGTATTCGCTGCGGAGCTGATGAACGTATTTACGTGATTCTTCACCGGTGATCCACTGCGAATCGAAATTAGGGAGTGCGATTTTACCATCGATCGATTGGGCTATTTTCAATGTGACATACGGTCGTGAACGTAGAAGAAATTTTAGAAAGAACTTGTTCAGCTCCCTGCATTCCCGTTCGAGAATCCCTACTTTTGTTTCAATGCCTGCTTCGCGAAGCTTTTTGATACCTTTACCGTTTACCTGGGGGTAAGGATCCTCCATGCCAACGAAGACTCTTGATAAACCTTTCATAATAATGAGGTCAGCGCAAGGAGGAGTTTTGGACTGGTGTGAGCAGGGTTCAAGGTTGGTGTAAAGGTCTGCGCCTTTTATATCGTGACCGTTTGATTCCGCATCAGCTATGGCATTGGGTTCAGCATGCGGACCACCGAATTTCTGATGGTAACCCTCGCCAATAATCTCTCCGTCCCGTATTATAACACACCCAACCAAAGGATTAGGAGATACATACCCGGCACCTTTTCGGGCAAGTTCGATACAGCGCTGCATAAACTTTTCTTCTTGAGTGAGGTCAGTTGCCATGCTTTTTCTTTAAATGTGTCAGGATACTGTCGGAAGTATTCCTGTAGTATATGTATGTCGGCATATCAAGTTTAACGACTTTGAATTTCATAACTGCTCTCTTGTGGAAATCATAATCATACGCATAAATATCCCTGAATCCGTTTAATTTTTCAAATACCTCTTTTTTACCAAAAAAAGTACCGCCAATTATGCAATCATCCAGATGGATAAGATTTTTGGGATTTCTTACATCAGGTACATACATATCCTTATCTTTACCGATTATTTTTGCGGTGGAATATGTGAGATCTGTGCGGGGATTATCTCTGAAGTACTTTACTCTTTTGCTCAAGTGATTTTTAGTGTATTCATCATCGGAATCCAGGAAGGTTATGAATTCACTCTGAGCAAGATTCATACCTTCATTGAGGGATAATGCAGGACCACGATTTGAATGCCGGATGTATTTTACCTTTTTCTCTTTTTTAAGAAGAGGAAACAATACTTTCTCCACTGTGTCGGTGCTTCCATCGTCAATGATGATTATTTCAAAGTTCTTAAATGACTGATTCAGAACGGAAATAATAGCCCGTTTTATGTATTTTTTCCTGTTATATAACGGGATAAGAACGGAAACTATCGGTGTACCGGGCATATACTAGTTTCTCCTGAACCAGAATTTTGGATTCTGCGGCTGGTTATCCTTCCATAACTCGAAATGAAACGACTGCCCGTTGTTATTTTCAGAGGTAAAACCGATGATCTTACCTGCTTTAACTCCTTCACCGATTTCAACGTTTATATCTTTGACAAGAGAATATACGGTACGGTAACCATTATCGTGGTTGACAATCACCGAATTACCCAGAGAGGGGATAAAGCGGATATCTTCGACCACACCGTCAGCAACACAGAGAATTTCTGATTCACGTGCTATGGATACATCTATGCCGTTATTGTAAGATACAGCGAGCGTGTTGGGATTAACGTATGTTCCAAAGTCGTCGATAATATCGACACTTTGAACGGGGAGTATCAAACGCCGCCGGAGATTTTCAAATGGAACACCACTATAATCTATGTTTTGATCTATTGGGTATATGAAATCACGGTTTAAATTAAATAACCTGTTCTCAATATCCCGAATTTTGTCGTTTAGCAGGGTAATCTGTCGGTCGTAATTATCATTTTCACGGTTAAGCTTTTCGATCAGGCTTTGTGTCAAAACCTTCTTTTCGTATAGTGTCCGCTGGTCTTCACGCTTTGATGAAATGTAACTTAGTTTTTGCCTCGCAGCAAAGGAAAGCAGCTTCTTCTTCTCATCCAGTATAAAGCTTTCCTCTTTGATCTTATTGAATTCTCTTTTACGGATATCGGAAATCTTTTTAAGGTAGATTAATCTGAGGTATAGGTCGTCGAGTGATTTTGATGTGAATAAGATCTCTGTCTCAAAATCAATTCCATACTTATAAAGCCATACGACCTTTTTTTTAAAGTTATCCTGTAGGGGTTTAAGCTTGTTCCTAAGGATATTTACTTCCATTTCCTGGATAAGCAGTGAATCCTGGTTCCCAATACCTTCTGATTCCATTTCAGTAGGGAATTTGGTTATTAAGTTGAGCTCAGTGTCATATTCGTTTCAGTCATTTAAATAGATTGCAATCTGGTCTTTATTCTCTCTTATAGTATTGTTTAAACGAGAAATGTCATTCTTATAATTCAGAATCTGGCGTCTTTTATCAAGCCGCATATTATAATCCGCATTATTCACCCCAATGGGGAATAATGAAATCAAAAATATAAAGGGTAATATTTTTTTAAAAATTAATCCCAATATATGACCTTTGCGTTCTCGGGAATAACCAGTTTAAAATTTAACCTGTTATTATTCAAATCAAAGTTACTGTAATCTATAGTAATGTACTGCCGGCTGTCAGCTTTTGACAGCTCGATCTTCTTAGGAAAGTTGATTCCTTTATCCTTAAAGAAATTGGAATACTTTAATTCGATCGAGGGCACGTTAGATTGTGGATAATACTCACGGTAAAGCGTAATGTAAAAATCAGGGTGTATCCAGTATTTGCGTGTAATATCCGGTTCAGTGACGGTAATAATATATTCGTCTTCTAATACAGTTAGCTGTGAATTCAAATCGGTTTCATCAGGAAATGTCAGGCTCGAACTAAATGCATCCACTATCTCATCAAAATCCGCCTTAATCCGCATAACAGCACCGAGATTAAGAGGGGATGATGGTCCTTTTATTACTATGTTATCGAGTGCATTAAAATAAACAAAGTCATCCCGTGTAACAAAGATAGTTCCGGCTGTAATACCGAACGGTCCCTGGAATTTAGCATATAGACTATCGGGCTTATGAATGCTCAGTGTAAGAAAAGCGTTGTTTGATTCTTCCGGTGTCTCGAAGTAAATGTTACCTTCAGCATCGACGGACGTGATCTTACGTGAGTTAATGTTAACTTTTCTTTTTATCTCAGAGATGCTCAGGGTTTTATCGATACTGCTTCCCGGAGTACATGAATAAAACACGGCTGCTATTATGAGTAATGAGAGGTATCTGAGTTTATTGCGCATACACTGAGATTTCTTTTTTAAATCGTTCTGCTAATTGCACTGATGGCTTTTCATTGTAATCCGTATATCTTTCCGGGTGCCATTGGATACCCAGAACAAAGTTTTTATCCGATTTATTGGAATATTCTGTACCCATTATGATCCCTTCTTTGGATTTTGAATTGATCATTAGTCCTTCGCCTACTCTTTCAACTGCCTGGTTATTTGATACTACGACTTTAATGGAATCGTTTCCGAAAATCTCGTGAGCGAGCGTATTCGGGTAAATTGTAATATCTATTTCCGGGTATTTGTCGCCTTCAATCATATTCCTGTAACTAAATCCCCGTATTTGCTCTATATCAAAAATCAAATTTCCTCTGAAGAACACATTTAACAACTGACTGCCTCTGCAAATAGCCAGTATCGGTTTATTCTGTGATATCGCGATTTCAATCAGGTTAAGCTCGAAGCCATCGCGTTCTGGTTCGTAAGTTCCTTTGGTTTCGGTTGTATCCCAATCGCAGTATATTTCAGGGTAGATGTCCGTACCCCCGGTTAGGATCAGCCCCGAGCAATTATCTAATTTTGCCGTCTCGCTCTTGCCGTTTTCGTAATCGAGTACCTCATACGCGATGTCAAAGTGATCAAGCCAGCTTAAGTACTTGTCGAATTTGGATTTACATTTGGATATTGCTACTTTACGCATTAATTTATCAGATCATTCAGTTTCTGTTCCAAAATATTATAATTTTTGTCAAAAGTTAATCCAATTTTTATATAGTAGATTTTATAATCATTTAGGAGAGAATCGAACTCACGGAGTTTTACCATGTCCTTATGAGTGGTGATAATGGCAAGTCCCTGTTTGGCAGTTTCAGTTATATTATGGATGTCTTTATGAATATATCCGTAATGGTCGGCGTATTTGAATTTATGTACAATGTTTAAGCCGAGGTCTTCGATGGTTTTGTAAAAGGAGTCCGGATTTGCAACGGATGAAAGTGCAATAACGTTTTTTTGTACTGTCTCGGTTTTAACGTGATTTTTATCGTATACTCCCTCCATCTTATACCGAGCTGTAACTACCGGAATTCCGAAAACAGTTAAATCTTCGAATTCACCTATTTCAGCCCGTTTGTTATTCTGGATAATTATACCCGCGCGTTTAAGACCTGATTTGCTTTCGCGGAGATTTCCAGCCGGGAGCAGCATTTTATTGAATAACTTATTGTGAGCTCCTGCATCTACCATTACTATATCGAGATTGCGTTTGATCTTCCTGTGCTGAAACGCGTCGTCAAGTAAAATCAAATCGGGTTTAAATGTATCTATTAAATGTTCAGCACCGGCTGTCCGGTTATTATCAGCAAGTACGTGGAAGTTATTATACTTTTGTAATAATTCTTCGGAAATCATATAAAGTTCATCACCGGTCATATCTACTTTATCGTGAATCTCCTGTCCGTCACATACAAGCAGCTGAAAAGATGAATTTCTGCCGTAACCGCGTGAGACTATTCCGACCTTCTTGCCTTTTTGAAGAAAGTATTCTGCCAGGTAAATGGTTAAAGGTGTTTTACCTGTTCCACCTGTTGTGATGTTCCCTACAGATATAACAGGCACGGGAAGTTTCACGCTTTTAAATGTACCATTATCATATAACTTATTTCTTAAATAAGTTATAACACAATAGATAAGTGATATGGGATATAGCAGGATCCTCATTACATTTGTGACGATAATTTAGATTTGAATTCGGTTAGTTCTGCATCATCTAAAAATTCAGGATAATACATCTTTTCACCGAACTCTGCAGTGCACTTAGAGAAGGGGAGAGGTATTTCGAATTTGTCCCAGCTCTTTGACAGCACTTTCTTTTTGCTCATTACAATTTTCACCGGAATAACGGGATATCCTGTTTTATTTGCGATGATCAAAGCGCCGTTTTTAATTTCATACATTGGTCCTCTTGGTCCATCGGGTGTTACTACTGCAGACGATCTGTCTTTTAAACTAACTATAATCTCATTTACAGCTTCTTTGCCGCCTTTTGAACTCGAACCACGGGTGACATTGTAATTCCACTTTTTAAGTATCCTAGTCAACATGTCTCCATCCTTACTTTGTGAAACTAATGCCGAATATTTCTTTCCTTTGAATAAGTGCCAACCTATGAGCATCTTATTGTGCCAGAATGTAAATACGGCTTTTTCATTCCTTTTGTCATCACTTACATCAAGACGGACTGTCTTCAGATACAGGGAAAGTAATCCCGGAAGCAGGATAGTGCCAACCTTATTTAGAAAGTTACTTTTCAAGGATCGAATTTATTATTGAGGCTGCATTGTCCGAGGCAGATTCGTTAGTTAGTAATGCTTTTACTTCATTGAGCTCATCTAATATCTGCTTCCTGTAATCATTGTCATCAAGAATCTTAATTGCTTCATTATAAATGTTTTCGGTATTCATCTCGTTTTGTATGTATTCTTTAACTATTTCCTTCTGCAATAATATATTAGGCATCGCAATGAAATCTACCTGTATCATGCTTTTACCTATGAGGTAGTTAAGTTTACCCGCGCGGTAAACAACAATGAAAGGCGTACCCAATAAAGTACACTCCATTGTCGGTGTACCTGCTTTTGTAATTACAAGGTCCGAGTTAAGTATAGCATTGTAATATGCTTCTTTGTTCTCGTCATCTTTGATAAGGTCTACATCATACCCCGAAATCATCTCTGAATAAAAGTCTTTATCCAGGATCGATGGAGATATGATATTGATCTTTAAGTCCCTGCTTTTTTTCAGCTCCTTTGCAACTTTAAGCAGTTCGGGAAGCATACGCTGTATTTCCTCCTTACGGCTGCCGGGGAGTAACGTAATAGTGTGGGACATACTTTCGCGTGTATTAGTTTTGACGAAGGAATTAATACGCTCGACAAGCGGATGTCCGACGAATTCCGCCCGGACATTTTCCTTATTATAAAAGTCTACTTCAAAAGGAAAAACCACCAGCATTTCGTCTATATACTTTTGTATCTTTTTCACTCTTGAACGGTGCCATGCCCAGACCTGAGGAGATATATAATAGATGATCTTTCCCTTGTAGAACTTCCTGACTAATTCAGCAACTTTTAGATTATAACCCGGAAAATCGACAAGGATCACCATATCGGGGTTGAAGTCTTTTATTTTATCGACTGTTTCCTTTATCTTTGTTTTCAGGTGAGAAAGGTTCTTTAAAACTGCTGTAAAACCAATGAAATTTACTTCGTCATAATGAAAAAGCAGGTCGACACCTTCTTTTTTTAGGAAGCTGCCTCCAATGCCGGAGAATTCTATACACGGATTAAGCTCCTTTAGTTTATGTATCAAAGCAGATGAGTGAAAATCACCCGACGCTTCTCCTGCTATTATGAAGATTTTTTTCATCATGGATTGTTAGCACTGCCGGGATTAACCTCCCATCAGTACATCTTTTCGGTTGGTTTTAGCGTATTGCCTGTGTTTGATCTTATTTTCCTCTCTCAGCCGTATTAATTTTTTCTTAATATCACTGAAATCGTCATATTCAAAGTAGGTAATGTTATTTTTCCAGCAGTACGAGGCCAGCCTTTTCTTAGCAAAAACAATATCCGCATAGTGAGCAACGCAGTGATCAGAGATGCCGTCACCAATAAACACTGATACTTCATCATAAAGATCGTTAGTATTATTAATGAGAATGTTTCGTTTGCTTATTTCACATTTCTCGCAGTGTTCATCAGCGTAGGGGAATTCTACCTCAGGTTTTAAATACTCTGTCCCATCGATTGGTGTAGTAATCAGCTTACTGGAATAGACAGGCACCTCCAGTCCTTCTTTTTTTAGGATATACCGGATATAATAATCCAGGCCGCCGCTGACAATGAAAACTTTATCATCTGAAGCTTCAAAATAGTTATAAAAGTCTTTGAAATGGGGATCTATTTCCTCTTCGTCTAAGTACTTGTCGAATGTATCGAAAGTAAAATTTTCTACAAGTTCAAGGCTGCGTTTATTACACTCCTGTCCGTTTAGTACAAGGTTGCAGTAATCGTCGGAGAGCTTATCGAAGGTTTCTTTATCCGGCACGAATTTGCCAACGGCTGAGACCCAGACATCATTTTTTGCTACAGTGCCGTCGAAATCGCAGAATATCTTCAGTCTGTAATTCTTTTTTGCCAAATTTATCCAACCTCAGCTTTGTCTTTAAATCTTGTTTCGACGATAGTGGTAACACCCTGTTCCTGCATTGTTACGCCAAAGAGACGGTCCACGGTTTCCATAGTCCTTTCATTATGTGTAATTAGGATAAACTGGGTATTGTCAGAGAATTTCCTGATGAGCTTGTTAAACCGTTTAAGATTTGCCACGTCAAGCGGGGCATCTACCTCATCCAGTACACAGAATGGGGATGGTTTAACAAGATATATTGCGAAAAGGAGAGCGATTGCTGTCAGAGTTTTCTCTCCTCCTGACAGAAGTTCGATAGATGTAGGTCGTTTCCCTCTTGGTTTTGCAACAATCTCGATCTTTGCTTCGAGAGGGTCCTCATTGATCTTACCCTCGTCATCTACATCGTATATGAGCTTAAGGTTTGCTTCGTCGCCCTGTGAGAAAAGTTCGGTGAATATCATCATGAAATTCTCTCGAATCTGTTCGAATGTCGCAAGGAATCTTTCACGGGCTTCCTGGTTGATCTTTTCTATCGTTC
The DNA here is from genome assembly GCA_937959065.1 of uncultured Ignavibacteriota bacterium. Taxonomy (GTDB): domain Bacteria; phylum Bacteroidota; class Ignavibacteria; order Tepidaquicellales; family Tepidaquicellaceae; genus JAEYVS01. The sequence continues at coordinate 11,902 of CALGOI010000049.1, forward strand.
TTCTAATATCTTTCTCAGACTCGATAAGGTCGCTCTTTTGTTCGATCATTTTTTCAAGATCTTCCTTCTCTTGCTCAAAATCATCGAATAAAAGCTGCTGGTAACCACCGCCTAGTCTCTTTAACCTGTCGGACAGCTCCTCTACTCGTTTCTTTGATTGAGAGAACTCCATTTCATCTTCGATAAAGGTGACCGAGCCGTCTTCGATAGGTAGGTACTTGTCATATCTTTCAGTTATGTGATCTTTTATCTGTTCGGCTTTTATTTCAAGTTCCTTAATCTTGATCTGGGAATCGATAAGTCCCTGTGAAACTTTGTCGAATTGCTGTCTCCTGTCCCTTTGTTCAAGGTCTATCCTGTTCAATTCATCCTTATTTCTATCAAAGATCTCTTTCTCAGTTTTATAGCGCTCGTTCATTGAAGACTCAATGGATTTGAGTTCGTCAATTTCAGATGAATTAGAAATGAGAGCATGTTTGATATCCGCTACAGATTTTTCGTCATTCTCGATAAGAGTAATATTATCGGTTATTTTTTCATCGTCATATCGTAAAGAGTTAGCCAAGCGTAACTGGTATTGTTCTTCATTTCTAAGTTCATTCCTTAGCTCTGTTACTTCAATGTTAAAGCTGTTATAGTCAGAGTTGAATTCTGTATATTCCTTCTCGATTTCGTTGAATTCGTCTGTAAGGAAGCCGAGTTCTTTTTCCAGGTTTGAATTATCGCTCTCCTGGCTGTTTATCTCCGCGATTAGTTCATTGATCCTTGAATTAAGATTGATATTTTCCTCTTCGATTGTGGTATAACTCTCATCGTTTTTTGCGATGGTTTTATTGATCTCTTCCAGTTTAAAATCAACTTTAGCCAGGTCATTCTCCGCAGAGTGAACCTTCTCCCGAAAGGACTCCACTTCTTCTTTGTATTTATCGAGATCAATCGAGTCACTTTCACGAGTAATCTCATCAATTTTATTATTTATATCGTTTATTTTATTCTCTAGTACACTGCATTCAGATGTTAACCTTTCAATTTGTCTTTCACGGCCGAGTTTAAGATTTTCTTCCTTGATATCACCACCTGCTCTGATGAAACTCTGTGTAATAATATCACCGTTAAGTGTAATAAACTTGTAGTAGTTGTCTTTGGAATACTTCATGGCTGTAGACGTGTCTTCGACTATTACATATTCATCCAGAAGATATCTTATGAGTAAAAGGTATTTGTCGTTCTTTGATTTAACAAATCTGTCAGCGAATCCGTGAACGGCTTTGTCGTTCAGGAAATCCAGGTCTTCTTCAGGAAAACCGAACATAAATTCATCGAGAGCAAGCTTTTCATTTAGAATGAAAGTAACTTTCCCTTTTTGGTTCTCTTCGAGCAGTTTTATTAATCTGCTAGCGTCCTTTGCTTCGTCCAGAACAAGATAGTTTGAAACTTCACCAAGAGCTGTCTCGACAGCGATTTTGTATTTTTCTTCTACCTCAAGCATATCGATCACAGTCTTTATATTCTCTTCTTTTCTATCCTTAATAAGGTACTTTATACCCTCGGCATAATCTTCAAATGATTCAAGCAGATTCCTGAGGTATTCAACTTTGCTTCTGGTTTTTTCCAGTTCGATATTGTTTCTGTTGGATTCTTTCTCAAGGGATGATATTTCTTTGTTGAGTTCGTTCTTTTTGTCTGTGTGTAACTTTAATACGTCCTGCGCTGCCTTGAATTGCGATTTCATATCCAGCAGGATGCTTTCCAGTTGGGTTTTATCCTCGCTCAGTACATTTGTTTGATTCAGGTTTTCGGAAGAATTGTCAGAAAGTCTTTGAAGTTCGGTAAGGTTATTCTCTAGTTTAAGCTTGTCTTTTTGGTACTCACTTTTCTTATCATGGAGAGACTGACTTAAAACTTTCAGTTTGTTTCCAAGGTCTTTCAGCTCAATTTTCTTTTCACCTATGGATTTAATTGTCCTATCCAGCTTTATCTTTTTCTCTGCAAGTGCTGCTTCAGACATTTCAACTGTATGGCGCAATGTTTTTATTTTTTCATCTACCTCTACCTGGCGTTCTTTATTTCTCTCGATATTCTTCTTAAGCGATTCGTTTTCACTGTATAAGCGTCCTATATTGTTTGTAAGTGCTTTGATCTTCTGGTCTGATACGAGGTTTTCTTTCTCGAGGGAAGTTATTTGTTCCCGTTTTTCATTCAGCTGGGTTGTGAGATTATGCAGAGTTATCTCGAATTCCGATACTATTTTTCTCAGGTTATCAATCTTTTCGTCATAAACTTTGATCTCTTCGGATAACGTCTCTTTTAAAACGATTCCTTCTTTCTCGTTATTTTTTATGTTCTCGATTTCGATGAACTTGTTCCTGTAGTCGGTATTAGCGACCTGAACTTCCAGTACTTCAAGTTCTTCTGAAACTTTCTTGGCTTCTTCATTACGTTTGACCTGTCTTTCGAGAGCGTTTACATTTCTTTGCTTTTCACGGATTATGTCATTAACCCTGGTAAGAGATTCCCTAACGGATTCCAGTTTATTAAATGTAAGGTCTCTGTTCTTTTTATAAGATACTATTCCCGCTGCTTCCTCGAACATCTTTCTTCTTTCGTTCTTAACAGCTGAAAGGATGGTCTCGACCATTTTTAACTCGATTACGGAATAGGCATCCGGACCAACACCGGTGTCGATAAAGAGACTTCGTATATCTTTCAGACGAACTTTTGTGCCGTTTAGATAATACTCAGTCTCACCGCTTCGATAGAAACGGCGTGCAATTGTAACTTCATTATATTCAGTCGGGAGGATATTTTTGCTGTTTATGAGGGTAAGAGCTACTTCAGCCAGTCCGAGTGGTTTTCTTCGGCTGGTACCACTAAAGACAACATCATCACGTTTTTCGCTTCGCAGAGCTTTATCGCCTTGTTCACCGAGTACCCACCTTATTGCATCAACTATGTTCGATTTACCCGATCCGTTTGGACCTACAATTGCCGATACTCCGGCATCAAACTCGATTGAAGTTTTTTCTGCGAATGACTTAAATCCAAATATTTCCAGCTTGGATAAATACAATACTATCCTTTCAAATAACTGTTAATTAAGCTAATAATATATTGTGTATGTTTAACAAAGTAAAAATATGCATAAAATCCTCCAAAAATGGCAATTGTAATTGCAAGTCCGTAAGAATAAGCTTTGAAAGAATGCAGGTTATATATGGTTCTCGCTCCCTTAATTATCCTTATAATATATATTATCAGTAAAATAATAAATAATATAACGGATAAATAGACATATTCTGTATCCACCTGAGCAAGCTTAAATATTACCGTTCCAATTGGTAAAAAGATAACCATCTGAAGTGCAGACCATATTGTAACTGTGAATACATTTTTATAGTATGCCCGTCCACTCAGAAAGAAAGATAATATGAAAACAAAGAGTGAAATTAATAATTGCACAAGAAAGAATACTCCTGTTAAAAAGAATATTGAATATAATGGAGAGTTGGTTACTTCAGAGAATAAAATCTTTAAACTATCTGCCCACCAAATATTTGCGAGAACCATATCGAACAATATGCTTTCTCGATAAAAGTAAAAAACTGATGAGAAGAATAATCCCAGACCAAATGAAATTAATAAGCAGAGGAAAAAATTCAATGTTGTTGGAATCAACATTTGTTCACTGGCAAACTGGAAAAAATTAGTAGGTCTCAGGAGAGATTTTACAGAGTATTCCTGGAATTTCCGGACGTTGAATATAAGAAATATCAATCCTATGTTTAAAACAATCCCGGCGATCAGGAAAATTTGTGAATCTTCTTCTGCCGGGTTTCCTTCAAGTATCTTTGGTGTATCTTGATTATTAATTACCCTTTTTACAAATAACGCTGCTTGCTTTGGTTCACGGTAGATTGTGAAAATACCATTTGTTTGGAGGAAAGGATTATAATTATGTCTGTAGTTTAAAGGACGCTCTGAGTTCAAGTCAGCATAGCTGGATATGAAATTAACGAAGAATTGTTTAGATACCACCTTATAAACTTCTATAATATATTGTGCCTGGGCTTCGATAGAGTGCAGATCTCTTGCACCATTTCTGTTTTCATTTTCAATGCTGAGACCATACGATGAAATGAAAACAGGTTTAGCGGGTTTGTTTTTTAACTTAAATAGATTGCCGGTTAAAGCTGTAATGAATTCCTTAAGGTTATCCATCTTATTACCTATAAGATCCAATCCACGGAAGTCTGCAAATTCCTCACACATATCTTCGTTAAAATTTCTTGTTGTATAGTAAACAGGCCGTCCGTCAAGTGAATTAGCTCTTTCTTTGGCAAGTCTGACGTAATCCGCTGAAACAGTTTTTGTAACGTCGAAATTATTCCCGATACCCCATGCAATAATGCTCGGATTGTTTTTATATGTTCGAATTGCACCCTCAAGATAGTTTAAACTGCCCTCTACATATTCATTATTATCCAATAATGCAGACGGTACTTCGTTGAATGGGATCTCACAAAATAAAAGTAATCCAAGCTTATTGCACAGATTCACAATATACGGATGAGGTGTTCTCCCCGGTACTCTGATGCAGTTAATACCCAGATCTTTTATATTCTTTAAATCACCTTCAACACCATAATAATCCAATGCAGAGGCATAATCGGGTGAGTCTTCATAATAATTAATTCCTTTTAGATTATATTCTTTGCCATTAATAAAAACGGTTTGCCCTTTCACCTGAACCCTGCGAATGCCTATCTCTGACTGCAATTCGTCTATCACTCCGGATGAATCTATGATCTGTGTTTTAAAAACATACAGATTGGGCTTTTCAAATGACCAGAGTTTTGGGTTTGGGAAGTTAAATGAGTGATCTACAATGGTAGACTGGAAGTTTTCAACTGTAAAAGGTGTAACAGGGCTTTCAAAAACAGTTTCCCCCGTGCTTTTGTCAATAACCTGTGTTTTTATTCCAAATTGATTTCTATTAAAACCATCAAGTGATGAGGATCTAATGTTTACTTTATTGTCAAAAGTTACATTGTTATAACCGCTTAGATTGTAACTAAGGTCGGAACTTAATACACAAACTTTGGGTACCGCAATAATATATATATCTTTTGTGATACCCCCGTATAAACGTGAATAGTTTAGCTGGTTTGCAAGAGGTATTGTATTTACCGTAGAAAGCTCACTATTAACAGATATCTCAATTGTGTTTTGTTCACGTATTATATCCTCATCGATTGGGAGTACAATGGGTATGAAGGCATTTTTATTATTAACAATAAAAACCCCGTTAATTCGGATCGAACTTTCATTAATTATTCCTTCGGCAATTAAAATGAAGCTATAGTTGCTTAAAATACTTTGTGTAACATTGAATTGTTTTTTAAATAATGCTGACCCGCTAAATTCATATGCAATCGGCACGGAAACTTTTGTAAATGTTTCTCCTTCATTGAATGAAAGGTCCCATTCGCCGTTCAGATCAAGCTTTTGCCTGGTAATGCTTTCGTATGATAGTCCGGTATTTTGCTTGTCTAAAAGCGGGGGCCTTTCGAATATTTTAACCTGTGAGTATAAACCAGAGACGGTGAGGAGTAGTGAAAAAAGTATGGGAAATAATTTACTGTATGATAAAGTTTTAATTGGCCCTATACTTATCATTTTACGCGGATATATGCAATATAACCAAAATGCTTGTAAATTAAACTATATTGGTGAATCTACGACGCAGGATTTGTAGGTCTGAGGTCTATTTCACTCATATTCGCATTTGGAGGTAGTTCTGCTGCAAGTAAACAAGCTTTTGCAACGTCTTTTGATGTAAGTAAGCTGCTTCTTTTCGACTTAACTTCAACTCCTGCAACATCAAAGAAATCAGTATCAACAGATCCGGGACAAACGACAACAACTCTTATTCCATGAGTTCTTACTTCAAGCATCAATGACTTTGAAAATCCCATAACGGCATGTTTAGTAGCAGAGTAAATAGAGCCACCCGGAACGGGGTTTTTTCCTGCAAGAGATGAAATATTAATTATTGTACCCGAATTCTGCTCTATCATCATTGGGAGAGCAGATCTTGAGCAGAGGTATAATCCTTTCACATTAACAGCGAACTGTCCATCGAAATCAGATGTAGTTGAGTCAACCATATTTGCGAATTTCCCATATCCTGCTTTGTTAATCAAAACATCTATCCTGCCAAATTTTTCTTTTACCTGTTCAAACAATGATTTTATTTCTTCCTCACTAGCAATATCAGTTTTGACAAAATGGTAATTTTCATTATCGATAGGGGATGGGTTAGACCGTGAAGCGTCAACAACTATGTAATTGTTTTCTAAAAACAACTTTGCGCATTCATGCCCTATTCCTTTTGAAGCACCTGTAATTACAGCTATCTTAAGGTTCATGACTTTCCGGTTTATCTAATGCAAAAAGCGAGGTTTTTCCTCGCTTGAAATCGTACGCCCGAGTGGACTCGAACCACTAACCCTCAGCTTAGAAGGCTGATGCTCTATCCGGTTGAGCTACGGGCGCAAAGATGAAAAACTACAAATTACCCAATTTTATAATTCCAATCAATTCACATTTAAGTTCGAATTTAAACATATTTACTATGTATGCAATATTTTTACTATGAATATAAATGTGCAATTCATCTCATTTTTTGAGTTATTTTAATCTCTTGCACATTATAAACTATTGAATTATCAATATATAATAAATTAGTTTAAAAATTAGTCGATTTGGCATATTTATTGCCATAATGATTGTAATTATTAATCTTCATTTACGGGGAGATACATTATGGAAACAGTAAATACTGGTATATCCACATTTAAATTATCTACAACTCATTCTTACCAGCTT
>CALGOI010000050.1 GCA_937959065.1 uncultured Ignavibacteriota bacterium
CCTGAATTAATCTCTACGACTCAGACGACATTAATGATATGTAAATAAATTATTTTAGTTTTTACCTGCGACCGTCTCCCCGAAATCCTGACGTGATAATTTCATCACTAACTTCTCCGCGGCTTTCTCTTCATCTATGACGGGTATTCCGCTTTTTATTTGCTTTATGGAAATTATCTCGCTTTTGACATATTCACCGTTTTTATTCACGTAAACTTTCACTATAGGCGCGATACCCAGCGCTCCGCTCAACCCGAATTTCTTGTAAGTACAGAAATTACCCAGCGAATATGCTATCAACCGGTCATTATATATCTCCAACCCGCGGGGAACATGCGGTCCGTGACCAAAAACGATGTCCGCTCCCGCGTCTATCACCGTGTGAGCGAATTCGTAAACATTACCCCTGTCCTCGCCAAGAAATATTTCCCTTCGCTTCGGAACGCGAGTCGCGCCGGACCCTTCAGCCCCGCCGTGAAAAGAAACGATAACAATATCGCATTTTGATTTTAAATCCCGAACTACCTTTGCCGCATTATCGTGGTCATTCAGTGGCTGTGTACCGTTATTCGGAGCGAAGGCTGCCATGCCGAATTTAACCCCACCAATTTCAAATATCGTGTAAGGTATGGATATGTATCCGGAATATTTTAAACCGTACTTATCGAGAGTACCCGTTGTGGATTTTCTTCCCTTATCACCCATGTCGCCGCTGTGGTTATTCGCCAAGCTCAGAATATCGAATCCCGCGTCCCTGAGATAACCGGCGTAGTGCTCCGGCATCCTGAACGAATGACAATTCTCGCTATCTCCGCAATCCTTTGGTGTACCGCCGGAATTTAGCAGCGTCCCCTCCAGGTTACCAAAAGTCACATCCGCATCCATCAATACGCCCTTCACCCCGTCCAGCATGTTTTCACCGTCATTTGGAGGAAGGGATGACCTGTCAGGATAATTCGTGCCCATCATTATATCGCCAACACCAATGATCGTGTACAGAGTATCTTCCGGTGTTTCTTCCGGCGGTTCGGTCTTTACGGGAATCGTTTCCGTTTTTTCTTCCGGCGCAGGTGATTTCGTGATTTGGTTATAGATCAACCCTCCTGCTCCGAGAACAGCCACCGTACCAATCATAAACAATATTAACTTTAAATAAGCCAAATCTATTCGTTAAATCCTTTTTTTAATTTTATTGAAATAATAATAACTTATAAAATTTTTGCCTTAAGTCCATTTCCCGTAATTGATTTTTCATAACTTTCTAAGCAGAGTCATTTTTTAAATTTTTCCTCTCTTCATCCAATAAAAAATATATTTCGAACTCTACAAATATAACTTCAGCGCAAGGATTTAACTATGAAGAAAGGGTCATATGCGCATGTATCACCGATTGCAGAATAAGTATTGAGTTATTAGTAGTCTAATTTTGTATAGTTTTCTCGTGTGGAAATTTTATAAAGCACTAAGTTCAATAAAACGGTGTTGGCGTACCTCTCCAGATTGGCTTCGCCGAGCTAAAGGTTCCCGCTCCCGCGGGAATAACAAACGAAACAGAAAAAAAAATCTACGGTATTCTTCTGACATAACTTTTCTTTATCATTTAAGACAAAATTAAACTAAATTTGTATTGAATTTAAAAATTGATAAATGGGTACTAAAAACAAGACGGTCTTTACAGACGAAAGCGTTACAGGTTTTATCAACTCGTACGTTGACAATGACCAAAAGAAAGAAGATAGTTTCCGTTTAATTGAATTATTGCGGGAATGGTCAGGATTCGAACCAAAAATGTGGGGACCTACAATTATCGGATTCGGCAGTTACCATTACAAATACGATAGCGGTCACGAAGGAGACGCTCCTAGTCTGAGTTTTTCACCGCGTAAAACGGCTTTTTCTCTCTATGTTTATGAACCCACCTCTGAAAGCGAGCATTTACTGGATGACCTTGGTAATTACAAAATGGGAAAATGCTGTATATACGTAAAAAAATTGTCCGACATTAACATCCCTGTACTAAAAAAACTTTGCAAAGTATCCATCGCATACATAAATAAACACCACGAATGCGCCTGCCACGATAACAGCAAGAAGAAATTAAAGAAAGTAAAACCGTGACAAATAAATCCAATCACGTCATTTATTTTGAGATCCCGGTTAATGATATGGATAGAGCAATAAAGTTTTATAAAACCGTATTCGGATTTGACTTCGGGAAAGACACCATCGATAATTATGAGATGGCTTTGTTTCCGTTTACTGACGGGAATTCTGGAATTTCAGGCGCGCTGGCTAAGGGTGATATATACAAACCGACCAAAGATGGTGTAGTGATATATTTTACGACAGAAAACATCGATGAAGCATTGAATCTGGCAGCCTCGAACGGCGGACAAATCCTATACCCTGTAACAGACAACGGAATCGGGCTTGTAGCGGAATTTGAAGACACCGAAGGAAACAGGGTAGCGTTATTTCAATCGAAGGGTTAAAAAGATTTGCGACCACCGCTGAAGCGGGGCAGGCAGAGGGCACAGAGAAACACTGAGAAAAATTTCAAAAGAAGAATTTTATAATATTTAAATAGGTAAAAAATAATGAAGAACTTTAATTTGAATTAGCTTCTTCAAAAATTGATTTACTCAATATCTCAGGTTTCCAATCTAAAAAATCATTCAACCGTACAGCATAACCAACTTTTAAATTTTCTCCTACATAAATTCCAAACGCACGCCAAAGACTATTATTATTTATTTCACGTTTTAAAATTAAAGGGGATCCTGAATATCCTTCGCCTGCTATCTCACTAACTTCATAATAATGAGTACCTCTAAATAACATTCCACGTGGACTCCTATTAAACCTTCTTCTTACATAACCTTGAGTGAATATTAAATCAGGATTTTCAGGTGCACCCTCTTCGATATGGAGCATTTCTTGAGCAACTTCCCTAGGATATCCCCAACTATGATACTCACATGATGCGAATTCTGGTCTATCACTTAATTCAATCTGAGCA
>CALGOI010000051.1 GCA_937959065.1 uncultured Ignavibacteriota bacterium
AGAAGTCTTGAGTACCCGTAATTCTGGTTGTATGAATTGAACGCGGTTGTTACTGTAGTAAATTTAGGCCCATAAAAGAATTTACGGATGTCCTTAGTAATATCGGGTTTTATATCGTAAATACTCTCATCGATAATACCAATAGATACTTCAGCATTCCTAACCGGGTTACCATTATCATCCAATACTCTTACTTTCAGTTCACCCTGGTCTTTTGGCTTATAAATCTCCTGTGAAGGGTCTATCTCTACCGTGAGAAACTTCTCTTCCTGAATAACAATAATCGGCTTCGACGCATTGTAAAATGAGCCTTCGGATACGTATGATACACTTATATCAAAATTAGAATTATACTCACTTGTTATAGGAATATCGATAATTGCCGATGTCCCCGCGAATTTCTCTGCTTTATAATAGATTATGTTATCAGTTTGTGTCGAAGTAAGAACATATGCACCCGGTGTCGGAATAATGATAAATGTTTTACATACTTCACCCGGCTTATAGCTGTCCTTGTCCGTAATTATCTGTATTCCGCCTGACTGGTTGTAGTACCAGGAGAAATCACCATCGGAGCAATAAAAATAAGTACTTGTCTCGATTACATTTCCCCTGTCATCTTTTGCTTTGATCTCAGCCGTATAATATCCCTGAGCATCAGCAGTCGGTAAAGTGTACCTTGCAAAACTAATACCATTACTCATCGTTGAGCCATTTACAGTTGTAACGTAATCACGTATATTTTTGCTGTCGTGATAACTCCATCTGTTTTTATAGATCGCGACTTCAAAGTCAGTTTGAACAGGGTTATTTTCAAAGTTGTTAGCAATTACTTTAATACTTACTTCATCCCCGGGTTTGTACCAGTATTTATCTGTATTTGAAGTTAGATTAAATCCGCCTCTTGTAACAAATGCTGTTGTAACACCTGATATCTCTCTTCGAGATTTATCCACCACTCTTGCCTGGATAATGTACTGGTAATCGCTTGACTGCGGTTCCCACCATCTCCAGTAGTAATAATCGTCTCTATCTTCTTTAAATTCTTCATCTATATGGTAATCGAAAGTAAAATTACCCTCTTTATCCAGAGTACCTGTTCCTGAATAGATCATCTCAGCACCGCTGTACTGGTAATTTTGATCCATATTTGAGTAATAATCCTCATACCACCATGCATATTCAGAATACATCCACCATGGACGATAGTAGCGTTTTTTGTATATGTTATATTCGACTTCAGCACCGTCTACAGGGCTGCCGAAATAGTATTTCGCGTTAACTTTTCCTGTGAGGTTGTCTTCACCGTAATACTGGCTTTTGTCGGTTTCCACCGTAACTTTATATTCCGGTTTTTTGAATTGTTCGACTTCAAATGAAGTGCTTGATGAGTTCTTCTCATCGATCGCAACATAAATATAGTAAGTACCAAGCGGAGCTTCCTTGTCGATCTTGTATGTACCGTTAAAGCTTCCCATGTCATTGGTTCTCAGTACTTCTTTATAAACTTCTGCATAACGGGAGTCTTTAATTGTAACCGTTACATCCTTGTCCGCATAAGCTTCATAATCAGATGAGATATTCTTTCTTATTGTCCCTTTAAATTCAACATCAGAGTCTGTCCTGTAAACAGGCTGGTTTGTGAATGTGTAAGTATAGAACCTGTCCTGACCGTAACCGAAATAAAGATATGCATCGGATATTACTATGTCGTCATCCTTCTGTCCCACGATGAAAGGAGTTGTATTATCCATTCCTTCGTAGACGTCGCTATTGACGACCTGATAGAAAAGTCCTTCCTGTGTGTTTCCTTTACCAATCTGCTTGCTGCCGATAAAGAAGTTCAAGTCGGCACCTGATACCGGGTAACCGCTTTTCCTGTCGACAACATATGCAAGCATAGAATTATTCCCGGCTTTAGATATAACGCCGAGTGAGGAAATAATAAAACCGCAATATGCAACCTGCTTACCGGTTGTCGCTTTAACGAGGTATGCTCCCTTATCGTAACTATTCAGCTCAACTGATTCATTTACATAGAAGTAGCCATAATCGTTATTGATTTTGATCTTCTTAACAAAAGAGCTAATCTCCTCTGTCAGGAATGTAAGGTTTGAGCTGTCTGTACCAAGCACATCTATATTGTACCTCGATGTCTGTTTGGCGTAAAACTCCTTGATGTCGTTGATCTTGTATATAGTGAACCTGAACGGCACACTTCTAAGATTTTTTACCTTTTCGTCATAGCTATATGAGTACAGATTGATAGCTATCTTATCGCCCGGGGAATAGATATTATTTGAGGAGATATTGTAAGAAAGATTAATATCATCCTCCTGGGAATAAGCTGATGTAACCGGCCCAATGGTCATCACCATCAGGGTAATTGCCATTGAAACGGTGTACAACAATGCTATTCTAAAAAATAAGTTCTTCATAATTGACCTTTAAAAATTAATGTTTTTTGTAATTATTTAAAATTACCCGGGAATAAGTCCGATTCTATAAATATTAAGGTTTGGACTTTCTTGTTATATCCTTTAAAGCTTGTTATTGTTCCAGAATTGTCCATTTTTTTATACATAAGTGTCTACTTTTTAGAAATCAGATTTTTTATTTTACAATATACTGAAAATAAATACACTTTTCTCAAATGCTTGATGAACTGATAAAGGAGCCTTTCCTTGGTTTTGACAAAAAAGCGATAACCTTTCTTAGAGCGCTGGCTAAACCGCAAAACAATAACAAGGAATGGTTTGATGAGAACCGGGAAACTTATGAAAATTATATAAAGAAACCCGTTCGTGACCTGATAGATGTACTTGCGCCCCAGATAAAAAAGATAGACTCGGACATAGTGGTGAACTATAAATCCATTTTCAGGATTAACCGGGATATACGCTTTTCAAAGGATAAGCATCCATACAAGACGTACGTTTCTTTCGCGTTTGCCTTTGGCAGGGTGAAATCGTCCGAAATACCTCAGTTTTACTTTCATTTTTCACCAAAGGAGTTTATTTCAGCCGGCGGACAGTATAGTTCAGACCCAAACATGTTAAAAAGGATCAGGAAATACATATTAAAGAATTTCGACGAGTATCAATCGATAACAACAGACAAAAAATTTAAGAGAGTATACGGGAAAGTCCAGGGAAACTCCCTGACAAAAATGCCAAAAGAGTACCAGTATCTCGAAAAGGAAGGCGCTGACCAAAAACTGCTCGACACATTAAAGATGAAACAGTTCTATGTTTACAAAGACTACGATCCGAAGGCAGTTCTGACACATAAAATGACTGATATTGTTGTTAATGAAGTTAAAAGTTTGTACGATTTTACACTTTTCCTGGACAAAGCCATAAAATAAAAGTAAGATTGCAGACACATAAACATAACGGAATTTACATAGTGGAGCATGAAAATAACGGACCACCATTAATCTTCGTGCATGCATTTCCGCTTTGTCACAGAATGTGGGATAAGCAGGCCGAGTATTTCAAAAAAAACTACAGGGTTGTTCTTTATGATAACCGCGGACTTGGTTACAGCACGGAGATAGACAGCTGGCAGTATATGATGGAAAATCTGGCCGATGACCTGCTCTCAGTTATGGATTTCCTTAAAATCGACAAGGCAAACGTATGCGGACTCTCAATGGGAGGATACATAACACTTAGAGCACTGACAAAAAGCCCGGAAAGATTCAGTTCAGTCATTCTTGCCGATACACGGGCAGAAAAAGATGATGATAAAGGGTTAATAGGCAGAGCAAACATGTTTAATGAAGTTAGGAAAGACGGTATTGATAAATTAATAAAGGAATTTCCTGAAAAGCTTCTTGGTATTGAAAGCTACAAAAACGATGAGCTGCGAGGTTTTATAGAGGAAATGATAAGCTGGCAAAGTCCTGAGGGCATTTGCGGCGCTTTAATTGCTATGGCTACAAGGACAACCACCATAGATGACTTAAGGCAATTAAATATTCCGGCTCAGATAATAGTCGGAAGCGAAGATGGTCTTACCCCGCTAGCCTTTTCCGAAAAAATGCAGGAGGCAATCCCGGATTCAAAATTAAATGTAATACTTGATGCCGGGCATATGACTAATATGGAAAAACCGGATGAATTTAATTCAATTATTGAAAATTTTCTTAAAAAGCATAATAACCAAAAGTAAAAGATATTAATGGCAGATACCAACTACAGCAAAAACATCGATGTCATTACCGAACCCCCTATTCAAAGGATATTATCACCGTTTCAAAATTTCTTCAAAACACAGGCATCAGGTGGTATAGTTCTTTTTATAGCAGCTATTATTGCAATTATTTGGGCAAACACACCTTTCGCCCAAAGTTATTTTGACTTATGGCATACTCATTTTAAGGTTGGGGTAGAGAACTTCATGATAGACAAACCACTTGAGATGTGGATAAATGACGGTTTGATGGCTATCTTTTTCTTTGTAGTTGGACTTGAGATCAAACGTGAGCTAATAATAGGTGAGTTATCTAACATTAAGCAGGCAACTCTACCCATTGCTGCAGCAATAGGCGGAATGGTTGTACCGGCTTTAATTTATGTTGCTTTTAATGCAGGAACAGATTCAATCAGCGGTTGGGGAATTCCAATGGCTACCGATATTGCGTTTGCACTTGGAGTTCTGGCACTGCTTGGAAAGAGAATACCTCTTTCTATTAAGATCTTTCTGACTGCTCTGGCAATTGTAGATGACCTTGGAGCTGTTCTTGTTATCGCAATTTTTTATACAGCAGAGTTATCATTCATATCTTTAGGGATCGGAATAGGATTATTGCTTGTGACTTTACTTTTGAGTAGATTGCACGTGAGAACACCAATCGTATATGCTCTTATTGGCATTGTTATATGGGTAGCCTTCCTCAAATCAGGTGTTCATGCTACTATCGCCGGTGTACTGCTTGCCATGTGCATACCAGGTAAGGCAAGAATAAATTCGAAAAGTTTTATAACACGAAGTAAGAATATTATTTCCGATCTTGAAACAAACTGTGAGATTGGTGACATGGTACCTGCATCGAAAGAATTTAACTCGGGCGTTTTCGAGCTTGAATCCAACTGCGAGAAGGTTCTCCCTCCTATGCAAAGACTCGAACATATACTTGCCCCATGGGTAGCATATTTCATAATGCCTGTTTTTGCGCTCGCAAATGCTGGCCTACCAATCAGTGCTGAACTAGTTGGTTTATTCTTCAACCCAATTACACTTGGTATAGTACTTGGGCTATTCCTCGGAAAACAGATCGGTGTAACATTATTTACCTGGTTATCTGTAAAGCTAAAATTAAGTTCACTCCCGGAAGGAGTAACATGGAAACAGATCTATGGGGTTGCTTGTCTATCCGGGATTGGATTTACAATGTCGCTCTTTATCAGCAACCTTGCTTTCGGTTCAGACCTTTATGTACAGGAAGCAAAACTCGGAATTCTCATAGCATCATTGCTTTCAGGTGTTGTCGGTACGTTTGCTTTAATGATGGGCAGCCCGCCCAAGATAAAAAATGAACCAGTAAACGAAACAATTGTTTAATGACACGAAAAGTAATAATATCCGGAGGGACAGGTTTAATAGGGACCAATTTATGCAATAAGCTAACATCAGAAGGATATAAAGTTCACATTTTAACCAGGTCTCCCGGGAAACATAGTTCGAATAATCAGTTAATTGAGTATAATAAATGGTCTGTGGAGAAAGATGCTTCGGAATACAGGGAGCTCTTTGAAGGTTCTATTGCAGTAATTAATCTTGCCGGGGCTAATCTTGGCGAGAAGAGATGGACAGACGAATTCAAAAAGGTTATCTACAACAGCAGGATAGACACAACAAAGAAGATAGTTGAAGTTATAGGTCTGTGTAATAAAAAACCACTATGTTTGATTAGTGCTTCCGGCACAAATATATACAAAGATAACGGCAATAATATTATTAATGAAGAGTCTGAACTCGATGACAGTTTCCTTGCGAAGATCTGCAAAGACTGGGAAAGCGCTGCAGAAAAAGCTTCCGAATTGGATGTAAGAGTTGTATGTGTCCGGACTGGTGTAGTTCTGGATAGAAATGAAGGAGCTATTCCCGAACTGGAACTGCCTTTTAAATTATTTTTGGGAGGTCCACAGGGCAACGGAAAGCAATACTTCTCCTGGATTCATCTAAAAGATATAATTGATCTTTACTATTGGGCTATAACCAACCAAAACATCTCCGGTCCGTTAAACGGAACTTCACCAAATCCAGCAAGAAATAAGGATTTTTGTAAGAGGCTTGGTAAAGCACTTGGCAGGCCAAGTTGGCTGCCTGTACCCGGTTTTGCTCTAAAGCTAGTTATCGGGGAATTTGCTGAGTCACTGCTTGTTTCATTGCGTGTAATTCCAGAAAAGGCTTTAAATGAAGGATTTAATTTTTCTTTTCCTGTTTTAGAAAATGCATTGAAAGATATTTTTAAAAACGATTGATGGATTCTTATATCACTGAAATAATGCTTACCACATTCCGCGATCTTTTCTACTCGGTTTACAAAACAAACCCGGTTGATATCACCCCATTAAAAGAAGGAGCATCCAAAAGGAAAATATTCAGAATCTCGGATGATAGTAATACTTGCATCGGCATATATAATGAGAATATTGAAGAAAATACTGCGTTTATTGAATTCACACGGACATTTTATAATTATGGTTTGAGTGTACCTAAAGTACTATCAGTATCTGCTGATATGAAATGCTACCTGGAGGAAGACCTGGGTGATGTCACATTATATAAATTAAACGGTGAAATAAAGAATTCCGATCTTTTACGATACTACGAAAAGGCACTGGAAGAGCTGTTAAAATTCCAGGTTGAGATGAAAAATAAGATTAATTACGATTTATGTTATGAAACAATAATTTTCGACGGACAGCAATTAGCAGCAGACCTGATGAAATTTGATACATACTATCTCAAGCAGTTTGGAATTGTTATAGATAAAAAGTTGAAAGATGGAGCTTTTCTATCAATAAGTAAAACTTTTCTTGCTGAAGATAACAGCTTTTTCACATACAGAGATTTTCAGCCGAGAAACATAATGCTTAAAGAAGGTAAGCTCTACTTTATCGATTACCAGTCAGGACGTAAAGGACCGTTACTTTATGACCTGGCATCATTTCTATATTCTGGTAGTATAAATTTAACTAAAACAGGAAGAGATTACTTGCTGGAGCATTACTTAAAGCATCTCTCAAAATATGTCATTTTTAGCAAGAAAATAATGAAGGAGCGCTTTTATTACTTTGCTATTGCGAGAATATTACAGATTCTCGGCAGTTATGGCTATACCTTCAAAGAGAAAAACGACAACAAGATACTATCAAAGATCCCGAAAGCATTGAACAACCTTGATGGGTTGAAAGAATTAACAGATGACAGGGTCGTAAAGGAATTCATAGAGAGGTTAATTCCGCAGAAGAATTTCTTAAGCTTTAATTAGTTATTCATAACGAAGGGCGTCGATTGGATTTAGCTTCGATGCTTTGTGTGCAGGATAAACACCAAACACAATTCCCACTGCTGAACATACAACGAGCCCGATTATAGCCCAATCATACGGAAATACAACCGGCGAGCTAAGATACAAACTAAGAAGGTTTCCGGTTAGTACCCCAAGAAAAATACCGATCAAACCACCGAATTCGCAAAGAATTATAGCCTCTGTCAGGAACTGGAACAGTATGCTTTTGCTTTTTGCTCCAATCGCTTTTCTGATACCAATCTCACGTGTCCGTTCTGTTACCGAGACCAGCATAATATTCATAATACCCACACCTGCTGCCAGTAACGCGATAAACGAAATAAACCCGGCTCCGTATTTAAAGTATTGAGTAAAATTATTTACTTCACCTATTAATGATTCATTTGAATAAATAGAAAAATTATCTTCTTCTCCGGGTGGTACTTTTCGAATAACGCGCATTGCATTTATTGTATTCTCCATCGTCTCCTGAAAAAGTTCAGCGCTGGGAGCCTGTATAGCAATATTGATTGAACGGTTATTCTTACCATAAACCTGATGCATGGCGGTAATCGGTATAAGAGCAAAATTATCCGAGCTTGAACCGAAGTTATCCCCCTGCGGCTCGATAACACCGACTATTTTAAAAGGATGACCATCCAATATTATGCTTTTATCAATTGGATACTGGTTAGGATATAATTTATCAACCACATCCATTCCAATTACACATACATTATTGCCGTTTTCAACATCAAACTCTGTTATAAACCTGCCCCACATTACTTTCTTATTGTTGCAATCGAGGTATTCAGGGGTTATGCCCCCGATATAGTTATTGGGGTTTGTTGTTTCCTTTTCGGTTTTAAAAGCTTTCTCGTAAACATAATCCTCAAGTGATATATGCTGATACATAGTTGCAAGCTCTTTAAGGCGTGTCCCCTGCTCGTATGTTATATCCGGCCTGTTCCTGTATTTATCACGGGACCCCGGCCCCCCTACCTCTAAGGCAGGAAACTTCTGTATCTGGAATGTATTGCTTCTGAGTTCACTCAGTCCCGTTTCAATTCCTGCTTGAAGAGCGCTTAATAATGTCATTATTGCAATAATAGAAAACACACCGATTACAATACCAAGAAGGGTCAATATTGCTCTAAGCTTATTGGTACCAATAGTGCGAAACGCTAATTTTATTATTTCTAATAATGGCATTTTAAACTTTTATTCATAACGTAAAGCATCTACAGGATCCATTTTGGATGCCTGGAACGCTGGGAAAAATCCTGCCAGAACACCGAAAAGCACTGAAATAAATAATGCAAGGAATATCACCCATAAGGGCATTGCTGTAGGTAAAACAAACGAATCTATCATAACACTAATCGGGAAAGAAATAAATAAACCTATAATTCCACCAAGCAGGCATATCATACAGGATTCAACTAAAAACTGTAAGAGTATTGTACTCCGTTTAGCGCCAATAGCTTTACGGATACCTATTTCCTTAGTCCGCTCCTTGACCGATACGAACATAATATTCGCAATACCCACCGACCCTACCACCAGCGCCAGAGAAGTGATAAGCGTCCCAATAATCTTTATAAGCCCGGTAAGAGAATCATAAGTACTTTTGAACGCTTCCTGCTGATTAACACCAAAGTCGTTGGGTTCACCATAAGGTAGACGCCGCGCTTTTCTGAAGACGGCAGTAACCTCCTCTTTGGTTTCTTCCATATTTTCTATATTGGCGGCTTTGATGTTAATATTCAAACTTCTCTTTGAACCGTATAAATTATAAAACCGAGTAATTGGTATGATAATCCTATTATCCAGGCTGAAAAGTCCTAAAAGACTTCCCTGCTTTTCTATGACACCAATTATTTTAAATGAATATGATCCAACTTTGAGAGTTTTCCCTAAAGGATTTTGATTTGGAAAGAGCGCATCTCTGATGTCTGTTCCTATCGCGCATACAGGATAACCACCATCAGATTCTCTTAATGTAAAGAATCTACCCTCATCCATATTGACACCCGCTGTCAGCTGATATTCTGAAGTTGTACCGATTATAAAAACATTTGCAAGTGAAAGATTACCGTATTTGACTGTTTGAATTGTCCCTACTGAGGGAGCCATTGCTGCTGCAGATTGCACATTCTTTTCAAGAAACTCATATTCCTTCATATTTATGTCCCTTCTGTTCCTGTAAAACGAAAAATCTTCTTTCCCAAACCATTCGAATTTCTGTACGTACAAAACATCTGCACCTATTGCGGAGATACTATCCTCAAATGCACTGTTTATACCTTCTATAACAGTCTGCATTAGTGTGACCGCGGTAATACCGATGACTATCCCAAGTGTAGCAAGCAATGTCCTTAGCTTATTCGCCGTTATGGCGTTGTAGGACATTATAATGCTTTCCTTTATTTCCAGGAATAGATTCATCAGCTTATTGCAAGTCCTTCATTTTTTAGTCTTTCGCCCTTTTCACTGTGAATATCCTCCTCAATGAGCCCGTCCCGGAGTTTGATTATCCGTTTTGCTCTCTGGGAAATGTCATCTTCATGAGTGACCAGTATAATGGTATTTCCTTTTGCCCATAGTTCGTCGAATAGATCCATAATTTCATAGCTGGTTTTAGAGTCGAGATTTCCTGTGGGCTCGTCAGCAAGTATTATCGAAGGATTATTTACAAGTGCCCTGGCTACTGCAACCCTCTGTCTCTGACCGCCTGATAACTCATTCGGTTTGTGGAGCATTCTGTCACCAAGCCCAACATTTATCATTGCTTCTTCAGCAATTTCCTCCCGCTCTGCTTTACTCATTCCTGAATAAATCAGAGGTAATTCCACATTTTGAAGTGCAGATATCCTTGGCAAAAGATTAAAGGTCTGGAATACAAATCCTATCTCTTTATTTCTTATCTCTGCTAATTCGTCGTCATCCAGGTCACTTACATTTGTTCCGTTGAGTATATAATCCCCGCTTGTTGCTGTGTCAAGACACCCGATAAC
This sequence comes from uncultured Ignavibacteriota bacterium, assembly GCA_937959065.1. GTDB lineage: Bacteria > Bacteroidota > Ignavibacteria > Tepidaquicellales > Tepidaquicellaceae > JAEYVS01. Next base: position 10,543 of record CALGOI010000051.1, read on the forward strand.
GTTCATTAATGTTGACTTACCTGAGCCAGAAGGACCCATTATTGCCAGGTATTCATTACGTTCTATATTCAAAGTCACCCCAGCCAGGGCATGAAGCTCTTCATCACCCATTATATACACTTTGGTTATATCCATTATTTCGATGATATTATCAGCCATCGGATTCTTCACCATCCTCTTTTTTCATTCCATTATCGACTTTGACTTTCATATTATCCTCCAGGTCTTTATTAATGGCTTTAAAGCTTCCTTTGACAACTTCCTGACCTTCATTAACACCTTCTATTATTTCGATATACGTATCGTCACTAATACCAGCTTTTACATTCAGTTTCTTAGCCGTTCCATTCTCAACAATAAAAACAACTTCCTGAGGCTTTTGATCTACACCTTTGTTTTTTTCCATTTCGAGATTTTCATTACCTGTCTGTATAGTCTCACCGCTGCCTTCGGTGAATGATTCTTCCCTTATTGTAACAGACTGTATCGGTACAGATAAAACATTATCTTTAGTCTCAACCTCTATATCTACAGTACAGCTCATACCCGGTCTCAAATCAACATCATTGTTAACAATTCTTATCTTCACCACAAAATTTACTACTTCTTCCTGAGTACCGGCCGCAGTAGTCATTGCAGAATTTGCTATTTCATATACTACACCTACAAATTTCTTATTTGGGAATGCATCTATTTCTATTCTTGCCGTATCGCCAATGCTGACTTTAGCGACATCTGTCTCACTTACTTCTACCTGGCACTCCATCTTTTCCAGATCGGATATTGTCATTATCATCGACCCCTGGTTAGATATCGTACCAAGTACTTTTTCACCGGGTTCATTATTCAGTGTTGTTACAGTACCGCTGATTGGCGCATAAATAGTTGTCTTGGATATGTCATACCTAACTGAATTAACACCCGCTTGTTGTTGATTTATCTGTGCTCTGGTCGTATTCATCTGTGCTAAAGTCTGATCAACATTACTTTGTGCAATATCAAGTTCACTCTGTGTAGCTAACCCTTTATCATAAAGTGTTTTAATTCTGTTCAGCTCGAGCTCATATCTCTTAAGTGTCACTTCCTGAGATTCGAGATTTCTTCTCTGGACATTAACCCCTGCTTGCTGCTGCTGGAGCTGAAGGTAATACACATCAGGTATAATTTTTAAAACAAGGTCACCCTGGCTAACATGATCACCTTCCTTGAAGGGCAATGAAATGATCTCGCCGCTCACCTCAGCGCTGATATCTACCTGTGTCTCGGATTGTATTTTACCTGTAGCGGTAACTATCTGTGTTATCGTTCTCCTTTGAACTGGTTCGACTTCTACACGTAGAGCTGATTCCTTATTACTTGAAACAACGATACCTATTATTATAATTATCAAAACCAATCCAATGATACCAAAGAGTAATTTCTTTTTTGATTTTTTCTTCTTTTTGCGCTTTGGACGTTGAAGACTCTGTTGTTCTAATTTTGTGTTTGGATCAGACATTTAATTAACATTATATTTAAAAAGCCCCATTAATATTATTTTGCTAAAACACCTACATAATAATCCAACTGCCTCTTAGCGATAAGAAAATCATATATGGCTGTCACTTGCTGGATTCTTAAATTATTTAAAGCAGTTGTAGCCACCTGAACATCCAGGAGGGTTCCCAATCCTACCCTGTAGTTCTCCTCTGACAATAACTTATCCTGCTCTGCCGATTGAATATTCTTTTCAAGTATTTCAGCTTGTTTATAAGCGGTTTCAAGATCAAGTATAGATTTCTTTATCTCTGCCTTTATTTGAAGTTCTAGATAGTCAAGGTCCTCTGCTCTTTGTTTAAGATTTACTTCAGCGATTTCTCTATTCGTCTGAAGATCAAATCCTACAAAAATCGGGTAAGAAAGTGAAATACCATATGATGCAACTTTAGTATTAGTTATATCATCTATTGCCCTTCCTGAGAGATTATAATCTCCAAAAGCTGACACAGTCGGGAAATAAATATTTCTTCCGGCAATGTCAAGCTCCATTCTCTTTACTTTTATATCTTCAAGCAAAGCCTTATAATCATACCTGTTATTTATTGCTCTCTGCACAAGTACCTCGGTATTGTTTGACTGGTCAAGTATCAGTTTCAGCTCTGCAACAGTAACTTCTGCGTTTATCCCGGCTGAGCTTACATTATAATCCCTATCCAGGTCATCATTCATCGCCAGCATCAGGTCTACTTTTGATTTCTTTAAATTATTAATCGATCTCTCTACATCCAGTTCATTCTGTGCTACCTGAACTTCCTGCCGGTAAACATCCACCATTGTAGATTTACCGACTTCCTTAAACTCGATTATTCTTTCCAACTGAAGCTTTGCATCTGCAAGATTGTCCTGATTTATCTGCACTATCTTCTCATTCTTTAATACAGCAAAATATGATTGATTGACACTTAATATTACATCTCTTCGCGCCTTTTCCAGATCAAGCTTTAATTTATAGTACTTGGCATCATTCAAATCTACCGTCTCATAGTTTGCAAACCCATTAAATAAAGTTATCTGGGAATTTAATCTTAAATTAAAATTATCTGAAGTTGTATTTTGATCACCTACCTGGATAGGAATCCCATTTTGGATAAAAGTACCCCCCTTAGATGAAGTATGTGTCCTGCTCCAGCCACCTGAAAAGGTCAAAGTCGGAAACAGATCACCCTGAGAGGATTCAATATTATATCCCTGAATTCTGAGACTGTTTTCTATTGCGCTTACAGAAGTGCTGTTATTTACTGCTGTAGTTACAGCTTCATCGAGGTCAATTGTCTGCTGGGCCATTATACTTGAGAAAGAAGTGAATATAGCAAAGCACACAATCAGTGATACTTTTCTGATCATTAAATTAAATTTTATTGTTTGGACTTCAGATAATCCAGTAATTTTGCAATATTTTCAAATATAAATACTTTAAAAACCCTATAATATGCAAAATTTTAATTTTACTAATGGCACCTGTATAATTTGACGTATAAATCCTTAAAAGGTTGCAGGTTAACCACATGATGTTGCCTGTAATATCCGCTTCTTTTTAATTATTTTACATATAGAAATCAAAATTAATTATGATATATATTACTAGAAAAGAACATTTCTCTGCAGCTCATAAACTACACAATCCTGATATATCTGATGGAAAAAACCTGGATATCTACGGTAAGTGTAATAATTTTCACGGACATAACTACTATCTCGAAGTTACTCTTAAAGGGGAACCTAATGAAGACAGTGGATATGTTATGGACCTTAAAAAATTAAAACAAATTATACATACTGAGATAATTGATAAAGTAGATCATATGTTCTTGAATGACGTTGATTTATTTAAAGGAATTGTACCAACCACCGAAAGAATGGCAATCGTATTCTGGAATATACTTTCAGACAAAGTCAAATCTGATAATGCTCAGCTATATTCAGTTAAACTATACGAAACTGACAAGAATTATGTCGAATACAGAGGTAATGATTGACCAGGGCTGAGCTAAAATATTATATATCACTCCATCAAAAAAAATACAGGGATAAAGAGAATAAATTCCTTATCGAAGGCATTCATCTTATTGAAGAGATCCTAAAATCGAAATTTTATTCAAATAATCTTGAAACTGTGTTTGTATCCGGGGAATTCGATGATAAAGATCTACTTTCCAAATTAGCTAAGAATAATATACCGTTTGAAATAATTAATAATAAGGAGATAGAGAAATTATCTGAAACAAAAACTCCTCAGGGTATAGTAGGAGTCGTAAATAAGATTACTTCTTCAAAACCAAAGGGTTCTTCTCTAATTGTTGCCCTCGATATGATCAATGACCCAGGAAATATAGGGACTATAATTCGTACCTGTTACTGGTTTAATGTAGATGAGCTGATCTTAAGCAAAGGGTCGGCAGACATTTTCAACTCAAAAGTAATTCGCAGTTCGCAGGGAGCTGTATTCAATTTATCGATAACCACAGGGATCGACCTGGTCGATTACCTGAATAAACAACATCGTAATGGTTTTAAGGTTTATCTTACTACTTTAAACACTTCTCAAACTACAACGGAAACCGTATTTACCGGTAACGACAAATTCATTTTCGTTTTTGGAAATGAATCCACCGGAATCTCGAAGAGCATACTGGAAAATCCTGATTTTCATTCTATCAAAATCCCTCCGTATTCCGAATGCGAATCATTAAACGTTGGAATATCGGTAGGTATTATTTTAAACGAATTCAGAAACAAATCAAAATAAAAACCCTCCATCTTTAAAACGGAGGGTTTTATAATTATTCAAACATATTTTAATATTATTACTTTACTTGATAAGAAGCATTTTTCTTGTTTCAGTAAAGTATTCGGTTTCAATCTTATAATAATATACACCTGATGATAGTCCGGTCGCATCAAAATCTACAAAATAACTGCCGGTTGTTTGTATTCCCTGGTTAAATGTCTGTACCAGCTTTCCGGCTGTATTGTAAACTGTAAGTTTTACATTAGTATTCTTAGCAAGTGCATAGTTGATCCTTGTAGTCGGGTTAAACGGATTTGGATAATTTTGAGATAATTCGAACTTCATCGGAATTTCCGAAGAATGTATTCCGGTAACCAATGAACCGGCATATATTGTGGATGATCTCTTATGAACAGGAGTACCGTTTGTTCCTGCAGCTTTAATGGTCACTGTATATGTTCCGGGAGTTAAATTATTTGCAGTTAATCTTACTCTTCTGAATCCTGTTGTGGTCGGAATGAAATTTCCGTTTGGATAAGAGATTGTTATGCCGTAACCTGGATTCGGTGTTACTTCTGCCGAAAAGAATACCGTATCGGTATGTAACTTTGCATTTGGAATAACTGCTAAAAAATCGATCATTCCATTAACTGCATTTATACTATCGGAAGCAGGATTTACCAAAAACGCGAAGTCGGGGAAATATGCAACATAACTGTCAAACCTTCCATCTCTGAAATCAGTCCAGGTCAGCATTGATGTTTTGCGGTTTGAAACCATTGCGTTATAATCTCCCTGGTATCTTGGTGTTCCTCCTCCACCACATGTCGCACAGTCAATTTTCATCTTCTTGTTTGATATCTGCTGATTTTGGGCAAATGTAACCCCGCCGTTATCTGAATAGGATGCATATATCATTGCACTGTCACTTGTAGGCGTGTCACGTGTATCCATCCAATGAACATACAATCTACCAGTCTCCTTATCACACCATATAGCCGGATGCCATTGTTGATGATTTTGAGTATTTAAATCATCATTGATCTTTACTGCTGTAGACCATGTAGTTCCGCCATTTGTAGAATACCTGCAAAAAATATCTGATTTATTACCATTCCCGGCAGGTTCATTGGATGCGTAAACAACATATAATCTTCCTCTGTTAGGACCATAACTATTATCTGCAGCAATGAAAGGATATGGCCTTGTCCTCATGTTTGAAACTGAATTTCTGCCTCCGACATTTGTACCGACATAATTTGGAAAATTCTGTGACGACATTAAAGTAAATGATGCTCCGCCATCAGTTGATCTGTAAAAAGTATAAGTTGCCGCAAAAGATGAACCGGAGTTAGTTACAACATAAACAGATCCGCCTTGAGTGCTTCCGTTTGGACCTACACATACCATCATACCGGGAAGTGATTGTGTTCCCGCAGTAAACGTCAAATTAAATGATGCTCCGCCATCAGTACTTCTTTTAAAATTTCCTCCCCCGCTTGCTGTCATGACGGTGTAAACGTAATTTGCATATGGGCCGGCAGTTTGATCAGCTGCCAACCAGTTCTTATCAACTCCGGTATTTCCAAATACATCTGACAGCCATGAAACTGAATTGTTTGTTGATTTAATTATCTTCGTTCCTAATATTGAAGGAGAACCATACATATTTTCATAGTATAAGTTTCCTAAACTGTCATAAGCAGTTACAGGATCGCCTCTCATAGTGGAAGTAAATGATGGATTGTTACTTAGCCAATCATACCCGTTTAAAGTGTAATGTGTTCCGTTGATGTTGAATGCAACAAAATACTGTCCCGGGCTTCTTGGATTCTCTGAAATATGTGCTTCAGCAAAATCCGTACCAAGGAAAAAATTATCATACCCGTTTACAGTGATTGGTATAGCATCTACATTATCATACTGGTTATGTATTTTAGCATACTGCCATGGTATGTTATCGACATTTGGATTATCTATCCACTGACAATTTACCTGAAGTGGAATGTATAACACCATAGCTAATGCCGTAAAAAAATAAACAACGATCTTTATCCCCAAGTTGTTTACATTAAACATTTTAATTGTATTTAATTCAGTGTTAAGTTATGACCTAAGTTAAGATTTATACTTGAATATATCAATATTCATTTATCGTAATTAATAGCATTTAAAATTATTGTACCCTCAAATTGTGAATATTTTTAAAAAACTATATATAACATTTAGAATTTCACAGCAACAAAACTTACTTATTTAACAATAAAAATAAAAAAGCCTTCCTGTTAAAAGGAAGGCTTAAAATGCAAAAACGAATAATTAAAAATGTTATTTAATTAACAACATTTTTCTTGTTTCTGTAAAATATTCAGTTTCGAGTTTATAGTAATAGACACCAGATGAGAGTCCTTCTCCGTTAAAGTCTACAAAATATCTTCCTGCAGATTGTAATCCCTTATTGAATGTTTGAACCAGTTTTCCCGCAGCATTGTAAACACTAAGTTTTACATTAGTATTCTTAGCCAGCGCGTAATTGATTCTTGTAGTCGGGTTAAATGGATTCGGGAAGTTTTGAAGTAATTCAAACTTCTCCGGTGCACTTGTATTATTGGTAATACCTACTACTGAATTACTTGCATGAATAGTAGCTGTTCTTCGGTGAACAGGTGTGCCGTTTGGACCTTCAGCAATAACTGTAACTGTATATGCTCCCGGTGTTAATCCGCTTGCATTGAGTCTGACTCTTCTTGTTCCTGTTGGTGAAGGAAGTATACTTCCGTCAGGATAAGAAACTGTTAATGAGCCGCCGGGATTTGGAGAAATCGTTGTACTGAATTTTACAGTATCAGTGTAAAGTTTTACAGCCGGTATATCAGCCAGTAAGTCGATCTGACCATTAACAGCATTAATACTGTCACTTGATGGTGAAAGTTTGTATGCAAAATCAGGAAAATATGAACCCATGTTTCTGTAGTTACAGCTTCTTGGATCATACCATACTGCATATCCTACTTTTTCATTAGCCATCATTGCATCATAATCGCCTCGGTAACAGTTCTGGTTTGCTCCGCAAGCTGGACATGGATATGTCCATGATGCATTAGATATCCTCTGGTTAGTTGCAAATGTCTGGCCACCGTCTGTGGAATAAGTTGCCCATACACCTGTTTGATATGTTGCAGGATTTTCCCTTGTATCATACCACTTGATGTAAAGCTTTCCTGTTTCCTTTTCACACCAGATTGCCGGGAACCACTGATCACTTGCTGTAGGGTTAGCGTTATCGTTAACCTGGATTGGGCTTGACCATGTTACACCTTTGTTATCACTATATTGCAAGAAAATATCAGGCTTGTTACCATTACCAACAGGTCTGTTAGAAGAATAAACTAAGTAAGCTCTCCCCCGGTAAGGACCATAACTATTATCCATTGCAATCATAGGATATGGTCTGTGTCTTGCATTATTAACAACAAGTCGACCGGCTCCATTTAATGTTCCGGAATAACCTGCAACATTCAAGCTGGCACCTGTAGTAAACGTTTGTCCTCCATTCGTTGAATAATGGAATGTATAAGTTACTGCAGCTGTACTTCCTGTATTTGTTACAAATAGAACTGTACCACCTTGAGTAGAACCGTTTGGACCAACAGCTATCATAACACCCGGAATATTATTTGAGGATGTAAATGTCGTAGCCCATGATGTTCCACCATTCGTACTTCTGGAAAATACTCCTGTTCCGCCTGACCCAGTGATCGCAGCGTAAACATATCCGCCGTAAGGACCATTTGTCTGATCGACCGCCAGTGTATTTCTGTCTACTCCTGATACAGAAAGAACCGGTGATGTCCAGTTATTTCCGTTAGTTGTTGATTTATATACGTACTGACCGTTTACTCCTGAACCATAGTATAATACTCCATTACTGTCATATGCTGACCATGGATCACAGCATGTACCTCCAGGATATGCCGGATTGAAGGATTGCCAGTCATGACCGTTTGTGGTATTCCATGCATTTTGGGGTGAACCGTTTACTCCAAAGAATAACCACTTTGGATTTCTAGGATTCGCTGATCCTTGCTGTTCAGCAAAATCAACTCCGATGTCGAAGTTATCAAATCCATCTGCATCGGTAATAACATCAAAACCACCGTCATGTTCCATATGAAGATAGTGCTCGTAAGCCTCTCTAGTCGGTTGATCAAGTAACGGATCTGAATCATTAAATAACCAGAAGTCGTCCTCGCCCTGACCTTGCAGGAATAATATGCCCCCCAGCAATAAAACTAATACCAATGCATTTCTGAAAAATGCACTCTTTAAAAATTTGGGGAAATTTTCCATTTCTCTCCTTTCGAAAAATTTAAATTGTGTTGATTAAAATAGTTGACTTTGTAAGTTGACAAATGATTAAAAAACCTAATTAAATTAGATTAAAGTTCTCCTTATGGTAAAATATTGCATTATCTTTTGTAAGTCAATGAAAAATATTTATAAAATGTTAACTTTAAATAATTTGAAAATTTACAGAAATTTATTATTTTCGGTTAAGTTACTAAACATTATGCTTAATATCCTAAAAATACTAATTCTTTTCTTTTATTTAATTCAATATTCATTTGTTTATGGGGATAATTCTGTTAGTGTTAAATACTGGATAGAGCAAAATACACCAACAAAAACAAAATTATTAAAATGTACATTTGTTGATAGCCTTTACGGTTGGGCTTGCGGTGATTCAGGGAGAATAATTCATACTTCGAATGGAGGTTCGAATTGGACTATTCAACCAACACCAATTAATTATTTTATCGAAGATATACAATTTATTGATAAAAATACAGGATGGGCAATTGCAAATGAATTTTTTTTCGTAGGAACTACTATTCTTTCAACAACAAATGGAGGACAAAATTGGGATACAACTCGGTTCTACGATACAACTGTTGTCCTTTCAACTGTGTATTTTACAAACAACCAGAATGGTTGGCTGGGTTCTTATTATGGAAAAATTTACAAAACAACTGACGCGGGACAAAACTGGATTTATTCGCCCTCTGATTCTGGCATGTTTGCCGGATTCAAAATCAGTCAGTTTAGATTTTATTCGGATAATTTTGGGTATGCATGCGGCGGACAAATAGATATTGCGGGAGTTATGTGGAGGACAGGTAATGGAGGCGGGTTATGGACTACTCAGGCAGTCTCACCGGAACCCCTCTATGATATCAGGCTTATCGACTCGGTCAGCGCTCTTGGTGTTGGTGGAGATTACGAGTATGGAACCTTCATTATTAAAACAACTAATGCCGGAGTAAACTGGGACTATACATCACTTAATTTATTCGGGCAAGGTCAATCACTTGCATACAGGACATCCAGTGAAATATGGATACCTTTGGGTTTTTCTCAGACCTGGGCTGTTTCATTTGATGCCGGTGAAGTATGGCACGAGATTCCCGTTGAACAAAACATTGCAGTCTGGGATGCCCATTTTGTAAATCCGCAAAATGGCTGGGCTGTAGGAGACAGCGGCAAAGTGTTAAAATTCAATCCGGAAGCAGTTAATATATTCGGTAACGGAACAAACATTCCCGACAAAATTATTCTGCAACAAAATTATCCCAATCCTTTTAATCCGTCGACTAAAATTAGGTTTGAAATTAAAATACCTGAAATTGTTAAATTGACCATCTATGATATTAGCGGGAAGGAGATAGAATATTTTGATCTTGGAAGGGTCACGCCGGGCGAACATACTTTTACTTTTGATGGAAGAAATTACTCCGCGGGAACATATTTTTACAGATTGGTAACCGCTTCAGGCACTCAAACAAAAAAAATGGTTCTGCTTAAATAAATTATCTTTTCTTCAATTCCTTTAATAAAATATCCATGGCTCTCATTGTGCTTCTTTCAATATTTCGCATTCTATCATCACCAAAATGAAATCTCTGTGCATATGTTTTATCCTTATCTGAATATCCAATCCATACCAATCCTACCCTTTTTTCCGGAGTTCCCCCGGTTGGACCGGCTATCCCCGTTGTAGATATTGATACATCTGCATCGAATCTCTTTCTGACACCTTCAGCCATTTCAATAGCCGTCTGCTCGCTGACAGCGCCGTATTTTTCAAGCGTCTCTTTTTTCACACCCAGGACTACCATCTTTGCTTCATTTGAATACGTACAAGCTCCTCCCTGGTAGTAATCAGAACTTCCGGGGATATTTACAATAGTAGATGATATCATTCCCCCTGTTAAGGACTCTGCGACGCTTAATTTTAATTTTAAACCATTTAGCTTTTCACCAAGTATTTTTTCTATCTTTTCATCATCCACCCCATATACAAAATCGCCTGCTCTATCCCTGATCTCTTTTTCGACCTTATCCAAAAATTGTTTGGCTTCATGTTCTGTCTTAGCTCTTGTCTCAACTCTTAACCTGACACCCGAAACCGATGGCAGGTATGCTATTTTTCCGCCATTAAGAATTTCTTTCAGGTCACCTACTTTTTCATATAAAGTCGACTCCCCTATTCCCGTTGTAAGAATTGTTCTGAATTTTAAAACGTAATCTATCTTTTCTCTGAATTTCTCCTTCAGCTTTGGCAAAACAAAATCTTCCATCATCGATTTCATTTCGTATGGAACTCCCGGCAAAGATACTACTACTTTGTTATCTTTTTCATACCACATACCGGGCGCTGTTCCATTTTTATTTCGTATCACTTCAGCATTTTTTGGAATCATTGCCTGTTCTTTATTACTTTCCGGCATGTATACATTCCTGCTCTTGAATATTCTCTCAACGTCCTTCATAACTTCCTCGTCAAATACAAGTTCATCATTAAAGAATTTAACTA
>CALGOI010000052.1 GCA_937959065.1 uncultured Ignavibacteriota bacterium
AGAAGAATTACCTAAATGTTAATAATAATAAAGATAAATTCAACAGAAAAACTATTAAAAACAATAAAACAAATTCAAAGTTTATAAATTTATATTCAATTACAATTAATTCATTCATTTAGTAAATTATTGGTTATAAATTACATTAATGAAGATAACCGCCGTAATAATCTGTACAAATGAGGAGAGCAATATCGGTGACTGTCTCGCTTCGGTCTCGTGGGCTGATGAGATTGTTGTTATCGATGTCAGAAGTACTAATAATACAATAGATATTGAGGGTAAATACACGGATAAGGTTCATGTGAATAAATGGGAGGGATACGCGAAGCAGAGGACATTTTCCCTGACCAAAGTGAGCAATGATTGGATATTCTCCATAGACGCCGATGAGAGATGCACGGATGAGCTGAAAAATGAGATGCTGGAGAGATTAAAGACAGATAACGGAAGATATTCGGGATACGAGATGCCGCGTAAGAGCTTCTTTTTGGGTAAGTGGATCAAGCACGCGGGATGGTACCCGGATTACAAGATGAGATTATTCAAAAGAGACGCCGTCTCACTAAGCGATAACCTGGTTCACGAAAGATACATTATTAACGGCGAGACCGGGAGACTGAATAATGATATACTGCACTATACGGTGACTTCCCTCTCCGGATTTATGAGTAAGATAAATGAGTACTCTACGTTATCGGCGCATGAAAAAGCAAATAGAAAGAAAGTGAACTTTTTGGTTTTATTCTTCCGCCCGCAGTTTTCCTTCATAAGGGAGTATATACTCCGCGGGGGCTTCCTCGACGGGATACACGGGCTGATGGTAGCATTCTTTAACATGATAACGTCCATGCTGACATATATGAAGATCTGGGAAATACAAAACTCTAACAAGAAAACCGGCTGATGAGCACCTACACACGCTTACTGACATACACTAAGAAGTACAGGCGGTTCCTGGTCCTGTCGGTCATATTATCAATACTCTTCTCGATATTCAGCGGTATAGCGGTCTATCTTACGATCCCCTTGATGAAGACACTGTTCCTGGACGAAGTACAGTCCAGCGCTGACCAGACAGGCGGGATGTTCAGCTTCATAAAGGACTTCCTCGTCTGGATTGAGGGTTACATATTCGAGGGAGGCAAGCTCAGCGCGCTGGGTAAGGCATGCATACTGATATTCGCTGCCTTCTTTATGAAGAACCTCACGGGGTTCCTGCAGTCCGTTTCCATGCAGCAGGTAGAGAAAGGCGTGGTACGTGACATACGCGTGCAGATGTACGAGAAGATAAATTCCCTCTCGATAAGATTTTTCACAAACGAGCGCTCCGGCAACCTGATGTCGATTATGACCAACGACGTTAACGCCATACAGAACGCAATCAGCGCGACATTCCTTAACCTGATGCGCGAGCCGGTACTGATACTGATATTTCTTGCGATCGCGCTGTCTATCAGCTGGGAAATGACTCTGATAGCATTGCTGGTATTCCCTATTACTGTACTTATCATTTCGAAGATAGGTTCCTCACTCCGGCGCAGGAGCACACGCATGCAGCAGAAGTCGTCGGACATACTTTCCGTGATAGCGGAAACCATATATGGCGCAAAGATCATCCGGGCATTACGAGGTGAGGCGTTCAAGGACAGGGAATTCAGGCAGGAAGCAAACGAACTGAAGCGCTTGACCATCAAAAACGTCATCGCCAGCGAACTTGTAACCCCGATATCCGAGCTTATGACGATAACAGCGGGTATAATTATAATCTGGTTCGGCGGACAGCAGATACTGGCGGATAATTCCCTCGACGCGGCGGAGTTCCTTGGATTCATTTTCGTGATATTCCAGCTTATAATACCCATCAAGAACCTTGGCTCGATAAATAACAGGATACAGGAGGCGTCGGCTTCGGCAGACAGGATTTTCGGTGTGCTGGACCAGCCGGTAGAAGTTACCGAATCCCCCGGCGCGGTAGATAAGAACTCGTTCAATGATAAGATAGAGGTTAAGAACGTTTCATTCGGCTACCTTAAAGACCAGCAAATATTGGATGATGTAAGCTTCGATATAAACAAATCCGAGATTGTCGCGATAGTGGGACCTTCCGGCGCGGGTAAATCGACGATGGTGGACCTCATATGCAGGTTCTATGACACCTCATCCGGCGATATACTCATAGACGGGACTAACATCAAAGACATAAAGCTAAAGTCTCTGAGAGACCTTATGGGCATAGTCCAGCAGGAAACAATATTATTCAATGATACGATAAGGAATAATATCATATTCGGCATGGACGGAGTAACAGAGGAGCGGTTGGTCGAGGTATGTAAATCGGCTAACGCGTATGACTTCATTGCTGAAACGGAAAAGGGCTTCGATACTGTTATAGGTGACAGGGGTATGAAGCTGTCCGGCGGACAGAAACAGCGTATATCGATTGCAAGGACGCTGCTGAGAAACCCGTCGATTCTTATACTCGACGAGGCGACGTCATCACTCGACATGTAATCCGAACAGCTGGTACAAAACGCCCTGGATACGCTTATGACAACACGAACATCAATCGTAATAGCACACAGGTTATCTACGGTTAAAAACGCAAATAAAATAGTGGTACTTGAAAAAGGAAAGATAGTCCAGATAGGCACACACGATGAACTCATACAGATCGAAGACGGAGTATATAATAAGCTTTACCAACTACAATTCAATTGATTAGTTTTGCAATTGGAAAAAAACCAAATATCATCCAAACTCGACATTGTAATCCTCTCGTTAATTGTATTACAGGTTATATCCGTGAGCATTTCGATAGCACTTTCATCTATTGCCTTCGGAGCATGGATAATACTGTGGGGATTCCAGGCGGTCGTTTACAGGCGTGACGCATTCAAAGGAAGCATCTGGCGTGAGATAAAACCCGTAGCGTTGTTTATGGCGTTTTATGCGATTTTCGAGATATTGTCCAGGGTGTTCGCGATATATCCCGAGGGAGCATTGCTTGGTGTTAAAAGAGTATTAATATTCCTGATATTCTTCGCGGTGATCTATAAAGTACCCGACAAGAAGACTTTACATTTTATAATATTCGTGCTAGTGTGTATGACGTCGTTCATTTCGATATACGAGTTGATAAAATTCGCCATACTCGCTCCTGAAGCGATCCCTCAGAAAGGAGGTTTTTCAGAGACACGGATAGACTACCTGCTATACCCGTTAAGCGGGGCGGAAATCAAGCTGATGGTACTAATGTCGATATTCCCTCTGTTTTTTATTAAGGAGAGATTTTTCGTCGAACTGAAGTATCTCATATTGCTGTCCATTCCAATAGTTGTCTCTATGTACCTGACACAGTCGAGGAACGTATTTCTTTCTTTCATTATTTGCCTCATAATATTTGGAATTATCAAAAGTCCAAAGTATTTATTGATCGGAGCTGCTGCAGCGGTTCTGGTATTCTTTCTGCTTCCGGTTGAATTTACCGAAAGATACACATCCATATTCAGCACTTCGCACGGAAGCAACGCGGGACGGCTGGTAATGTGGGAGACCGGCTGGAGGATGTTCCTCGATCACCCGTTCACAGGCATTGGCGATAATAAAATAATGGACTATTACGCGACTTATAGGGACAGCATGACGGAGTGGGAGCATTCGCACCTGCACAGTAATATATTTATGGTTTTAGCTACGACGGGAATATTCGGATTTTTATCCTTTTTGGGTTTGTTTTTGACCATATTTATAAAACAAATCAAGTTTTACAAACAGGTAACGAACGAGACTGATAAAGCGCTTATTATGGGAAGTATTCTTATGTTTATTGCTTTCAATATATCAGGTATTTTTGAATGGAGCTTCGGAGACCATGAAGTAATTACGGTTTTCTTTTTTCTTGTTTCAGTTCCTTTTGTTATATTTAAACTTATGCCGAAAAAAGTTAATACTAATTAAAATAAAAGATTAAAATGGAAGTAGACAGAAACATGCAGCTTTTCTTATCATTGGTAAACTCGTTTCAAATGCAGACGATGATGCAGCTGGGTAAAATGAAAAATCCTTTCACTGACGAATCCGAACGCGACCTGAACGCTGCGCAGGTAAGCATAGACATTCTCGATATGCTGAAAGTAAAAACACAGAATAATCTTTCCGACGACGAGAGAAAATATTTAGAGCAGGTTTTATCGGACTTAAAACTTAATTTTGTAGCGGAGAAAAACAAAGGCGACGACAATACTAACGGCACTCCCGAAAATAACACCGAAGGCGGAGAGAGTTCAGGCGGTACGGATGACTCCAAAGGCAGCGAAAATTACGACGAAGAAAAACCGGAATAAAATTAGAATGAGATTCGGAATAACCGGAAATATAAACAAAAATGATCTCAAGAAGACTCTTGGAGAGCTGATTTCTTTTCTTATAAAAGAGAAAATTGTTTTCTCGATAGACAGCGCTATAAAGGATAAGGTTACAAACAAGGCACACAAGAAGTTCTGCCTTCCAATGAGCAAAGTACTTGCGAATTCAGATGTGATAATCTCATTAGGCGGGGACGGTACATTTCTTAATACGGCTTTCGTAGTAGGTGACAGGGAGATCCCTGTACTTGGTGTGAATATGGGTACGCTGGGATTCATGTCGGAGATAGTGCCTTCAGAGATGAAAAAGTTCATAAAGCAGATCCTGAAAGGAAAGTACATTATTAAAAACAGGCTGGTGCTTTCAGCTGAACTCCCCGACGGGAAGACTATGCACGGAATCAATGAGATTGTAGTAGACAGGGCTTTCTCTGTGAGGATGATGGAAATTGAGATATTTTACAACGATGAAAAGATAGTAAGATTTGTTGGTGACGGGGCGATAATCTCCACGCCAACCGGTTCGACGGGCTATTCACTGTCAGCAGGCGGTCCTGTAATCTCTATGGACAGCAGTGACTTCATCATAACACCTATCTGTCCACATACATTGAACGTAAGACCAATCATTGTTCCTGATAGCGGAGTGATTAAACTTAAGGTACACCGCGAGATAGAAGCGCGTGTTACCGCAGACGGTCAGCGATTCAAGAGTTTTAAATCCCCCGTGGAATTCACATTCAAAAAAGCCGGTCACATAGTTAAAGTAATTCACAAACCTAACTTTAGTTACTTTAAAACTCTGAATGAAAAGCTTCTCTGGGGCAAAGACCTCAGGAAATATAAATAAAAAAGGCGCTGTGTAAGCGCCTTTTTGTAATATATTTTTAACTACTACTTAACCAACATCATTCGTTTCGTATCCACCACTATTCCATCTGCTATCAGAGAATAGAAATAAACTCCTGAACTCAATCCCCTTCCGTCGAACGAATATTGATACTCCCCGGGTGTAAGGGTTTGATTAATAAAGCTAGATACTTCTCTTCCGTTCAGATCATATACCTTCAGAGCTATATTCTTTGTGCTATGTACGGAGAATCTTATACTTGTCTCGGGGTTGAATGGATTGGGATAGTTCTGCAATAGTGAGAACTTATCCGGAGTGTTATTACCCAGCACCGGCTCGATACCCACGATCGTCCTGTCATTATATACCCCCGTATGCTGTACGTTATACTGCCATACCGGGTTAAACATCCTGTTTGTATTATACGGTGCACCCGTATTCCACAGATAAATGTGAACTATCTGGTTTGTAATTTCATTACCGGTTCCTGCAATATCAAGAATTCCATCCCTGTTAACATCCGTAAGCACCGGTGTACTAAAGAAAGAGCTTCCTGTAATTTCCATAGGCCATCCGCTCATTGGAGTCCCGTCGTGATTGTATCCGAGATATCTTCCGGGCGGGCTCGTATTATCGTCGAAGATAAGCTCTGTATTGTTATCATTATCTATATCGGCAAGTACCACCTGTCCGTTCACTGCCCATATAGGTCCGATTGGAAACCCGGCTAATGCAGTTCCGTTTACATTCCATGCGTAAACAAAGTCTGCCGGTGAACCGCTTGCTACCTGGTCACCAACTACTACATCCAGCACATTATCACCGTCAACATAACCCACAGCCGGTGGACCGTAAACCCATTGCGATGTTGTTTTTGGCCAGTTCGGCATTATGGTGCCGTCGTTTTTAAGGATGTAAACATATCCGCCTGATGAAAGAGAGTGTGATCCGAAGATTATCTCCTTCTGCATATCACCATTTACATCCACGAGCACAGGTGATGAATATGAGTTCACATCGCCATTAGGCATAGCAAACGGAAAGCCGGGTACGCTGTCACCGTTTGCACGCCAAACGTAAAGAGCGTTATATGCTTCCATTACTATTTCAGGAACATTGTCATTATTTATATCGCCAACCGCAGGGCTGGATGCGGGAACGTGACCCATTGGTTTTGGCCAGCCGGGATACACCGTTCCGTCTCCGCGGTAAACCCAGACTTCACCGGTCGAGCCAATTCGTTTATTTGTAATAATTTCAAGACCGCCTGTACCGTCGAGATTCGCCAGAACCGGAGTACGGGATGCGTAACCGTGGTTTACCGGAAACCCTGCAACATTGGTTCCGTTCTTTTCGAATGCCTGAAGTGTTCCACCCTGAGAGGGTAAGACTCCATGCGCAACTACGACTATCTCACCTTGCCCGTCACCGTCGATATCACCGAATGATGGCGCACCGTCAGCCGGCTGTGTAAGAGTTTTAGGCCATCCCGGTACACTCGAACCATCTGAGTTTCTTGCCTGTACCGATAACCCTGTGTTATAGACTATCTCCATATCCGGGTCACCGTCCATATTACAAAAAATTCCTCCCTCGAACGTATTAGCGCTGTTAACCGTTACTGGAAAACCGCTGTATAAGGGAAAAGAATCGGTTTGAGGTGAATAAAAAATCGTGTTATCTCCCTCTGAATCCATAACATTTACAAACCCCATCACATCCGGTACCGGCTGCATTATTCGTGTATTGGATGTTACGAGTGGTACATCGTTATTTGATGAATTAAATCCGCTTGCAGTAATTACTGCCAGTACAAAAACAAAAAGTGAGAATTTCTTCATTGGTCTCATTTTAATTATTTATAAATGTCCCCACATAATTATATAAGTTTGTAAAAATTACAGACAAATAAAATCCTTTTACGAATTTATCCTCTTGGATGAAATGTTTTGTGAACTTCGATGAGATATTCCTTATCGATGTGTGTATATATCTGTGTGGTCGAAATGTCCGAATGACCGAGCATCTCCTGTATGATCCTGATGTCCGCTCCTCCTTCGAGTAAATGTGTGGCAAATGAATGACGTAGCGTATGCGGGTGAACTTCTTTTTTAATTCCCGCCATCGAGCAGTATTTTTTAACAATATTGAAAATTGCCATCCGTGAGAGTTTTCTTCCGCGAAAATTCAGGAACAATTTATTCTCCGATTTGTCGTTCTTCAGGTTACTGCGGCTCTCTTCGATGTAACGTGTTATCCATCCCAGGGCTGACTGCCCAATAGGGACTATCCTCTCCTTTGAACCTTTTCCAAACACACGAATAAATTCTTCATCGAAAATGATATCCGCTATCTCGAGATTGATTAATTCGCTTACACGAAGCCCGCTGGCGTACATTGTTTCCAGTATCGCCCTGTCCCTTAATTCCAGCTTATTGGACGTATCGGGTTGGGAAAGGATAGAATCTATCTCATCTACGGAAAGCACTTCCGGCAATTCCCTGCTCTGTTTCGGTGAATCGATATTTGCTACGGGGTTTGATTCAACCAGTCCTTCCGATTCAAGGTAACCGTAAAACGCACGTAAAGTCGAGAGCATCCTCGCAAGCGATTTTTCGGAAATTGGTTCACGCTCCTCATCTCCTTCACGCAGGTATTTAAAAAATGATATTACGAACTTATCATCGATGTTCTCGAAAGTAAATTTTTTTTGTTCGATGAATGAGGAAAGTTTATCGAGGTCAAAAGAATAGGAATTAATGGTGTTTTCAGAAAGAGATTTTTCCGTACGCAGATAATTTACGAATTCTTTTTTGTACCGTATCAAAGCACAATGTTTTCTTCTTCTTCTTTTGGTTTGTCATCAGGATATTTTATCCTGTGGTGATGAATACCAACCAGTATTGTTAAGAAGCTTTGTTTTATTTTGGTCAAGTCCTTAAGAGTCAGGTCGCATTCATCCAGCTGTCCGTCCAGCAAACGCTCTTTTATAATTTTATCGATTTGCTTTTCCAACTTGTTTGGTGTAGGGTCATCCATTGCGCGGGTTGAGGCCTCTACTCCATCTGCAAGCATCACAATGCCGGTCTCTTTTTTCTGCGGTTTTGGTCCCGGGTACCTGTATATGATATCTGAATCACCTTCCTCGATATCTTTATCTTTGCTTCTGAAATAAGCAATAAGCATCGTACCATGGTGCTGAGGAATAAAATCTATTAATTCCTGTGGGAGTTTATACTTCTCTGCCAGTTTGACGCCTTCCTTGACGTGATTCATAATGATTTTAGCGCTGATCTTGGGATTCAGAGTATCGTGAAGGTTATTATCCATCTGGTTCTCGACGTAATATTCAGGTCGGATCGTCTTACCAATATCGTGATAATAACATCCCACCCTGGCTAATATGCCGCTTTCGCCTATTTCGTCAGCTTCTTTTTCACATAGGTTGCCCATAATAAGACTGTTATGGAATGTACCCGGCGCTTTTGCGGACAATTCCTTAAGCAAGGGGTGATTAAAATCGGAAAGTTCCACCAGTGTAAGATCGGTCGTAATTTTAAATGCCCTTTCATAGAATATCAGAAGTCCATAAGCAATAACCGGGGACATTATAGCGTTGATACCTCCGAAAAGCAGATGTTCCAGGATCTGGCTGGTATCCTGAGTCCTGTCCAGTGCAATTGCAAGGATTGCGATAGAGTTACCTATAAGGATAAAAAAGAATGACCGGAATATCTGGCTTCTGTTCTTAACATCTCTTACGCTGAATATAGCAAGTACAGCTCCGCAGAATGAAATAAACGCTATAGTAAAGTCCCCACCTCTTACGGCTGCGACAAGAAAACATGTAATAGCCGAGCTATAGAATGATAAGCGGGAATCAAATATTATGGTTAACAGGATAGATGTCACTGGGACAAAAATAAGGAGCTCAATAGGCGCGTTTACAACTACTTGTAAACTGATGTACGCGAAGAAACACTGTAGTATAACCAATGAAGCTATTAGTATCAGCATCCGGTTATTCTGGTAAACCTCCGGTCTTATATATCTCAAAAAGAAAACAAATGATACCAATAAAATTAATACCATTAGAGCCTTTCCGAGGAACTGTACGAAATAATCCTGTACACCAACCTTCTCAAGTCGTACTTTTTTATACGAATCCAGCTTAAGTTTTGTCTGGCGGGTGATTGGATCATGTTTACTGATAACACGCTCATTTTCTCTTACGATACCGATGGTTTTGGGTATCTGTGCTATCCTGTTATCAATTTCAAGGTTTGTAAGCTCTTCATTGTAGATAAGGTTTGGTTTCAAAAATACATTTGAGATTTTTTCAACAATTGAGGTCAATTCGTTATTGCTTAGCTGTGGAGAGAACTTCTCCTTTACCATAGATTGCACCTGCAGTTCATCGAATATAGGCGCAATCTCTTCGGTTCTGATGACTTTTTCATTTCCATCTGTAATAGATATTGTCTCTGATGGAATATCCGCTTTGTTCCTGTTCATTATCCTGTTTCGTGACAGCTCTTCAAGGTAAAGAATAAGATCTTCTTTGAACCTGCTAAACGAAATCCGCTCACCCTGGAGTTCACCTTTATAATAACCAAATAATGTTCTCCATTCCTCAGGAGTAAATTCCACAAATAGCTTATCCTTCTCCTCATCAAGCTGCTCAGAATTTATATCACCTTTACCGGACTGCACCAGCTGATCAGCTTCGTCAAAAACCTCATTTAACTTAGAGAAAAAATTCCTTAACTGAGCATCAACACTCGCTTCCTGAAGATTACTCTCCGTAAAAATTGGTGTAACACTGTTTATGACTTCCTGCCTCTCAGCTTCGTAATCCTGCTCATCTTTATAGATTGGAAAAGAAAATGGAGCAATAAGGTCTTCGCTTGACCATATTGTACCAATCTCGTATTGAGTTTCTATAGACTTATAGCTGGGTAATAAGAAAATTATTATTACCCACGTAATTATCCCTATTCCTATCTTAACTCCTAAATTTGTTTTAAAATCGAAGTTAGATGGGAGAGTAAAGAAATTCTTTATTTTGCCTAAGTTCTGCAATAAATAAACTATCTATTTTAAAAAATTTAGCTAAAAATATAAAAAAAAGTAGTGCTTAATATAAGCAACTACTTTTTAAAGATAAAAATTTTAAACTCTTATTAAATACCGTATTTGGTGATATATGTGGCTTTTCCGTTCTCTATGTAATCGTTATATAGTTTATTGGTCAATTCCATAACATTATCATCGTTATTATCTTCAATATTTTCATATTCTTCTTCATCCTTACAGATGTAGATTTCGGAAAAGTTATTTGAGCCCTTCTTATTTTCGTAAATGCCGTAATCTTTACCTAAAGTTCCTTTTATAAGATCAATCAATTTCCCGGCTATATAAAAGTATTCTTATTTCTTTTTAGGTATTACGTTGTAGTTAATTTCAAATATAATCTTTGACATTAATTTGAGTTAATTTTTAAAAAGGAATAATATAGCTATGTCCTATTGGAAAAAAAAGCTAATTTTAAATTTAAATAGGAATATTCCACTATGCTTTTCCTAGTTATGTTGTATATGCATATATACATAACAAAAAAGAGCGTTCTAAAAACGCTCTTTTTTTATAGTCTATAATTATAAATCTTATTTGAGAAGTACCATTTTCTTAACTTCTACAAAATCTCCAACCTGGAGTCGGTAAAAGTAAGTACCACTGGATAGTCCGGCTCCATCAAATTCTGAGATATATTCCCCGGAAGCTAATTGTTTATCCACAAGGGTAGATACTTCTTTTCCAAGCATATCATATACCTTAAGGCTAACAAGGCCTGATTTTGGAATTGCAAATCTAATCTTTGTTGTTGGGTTAAATGGATTAGGATAGTTTTGTCCTAATTCATATCTATCAGGTGTTTGATTGTTGCTGGAAATAATTTGGGTAATATTATCACTATAAAAACATATACTCCATGCTCTGAGTGAACCTGTATCGCCGCCGGCTCTATCATGCATTGACAATATCCACAATCCGGCCATGTTTGATGCTGCACCGCCCGGTCTGACGAAATGTTTTTTGAGTGAATCAACACCGGTTCTACCTCCGCATAAATATGGTCCGGGGGGAGGTGTTCCGCTTGTTACAGAAACAAGAGGAGTTGATGCAGAGTCAGTTAACCTGATACCAAATAAGTTATCCGCGCTGTTTCCAAATGTACCGGTTCCAATCCATGCAAATAGTGAATCTGTCTGGCCTCCATGTGAAAGATCAAAAACAAGATCACCAATCCATGTGTGAATTACAGTATCAATTACAACTGTAATATCTGTAAGTGGCCCGGAATTGTTTAAAACAGAAATGGTATCTCTGGCTGACCCTGTAAGGTTATCGGGAATCGATTTCCAGATGCCGTTCCTTGAAAAACAAATACTGTTACCTCCGGGAGGAGGAACATCAACTACATAACGAATTGCTCCGGTTAAAGCCCTCGATGAAAACCAGCTGCCGGTTGGAGTAAATGGGACTGAACGGCCATCCCCCGTTTTAAGTGCAACATTCGTGTCTGAATAAGTGCTGTATGGAGGTGAACCTGTTCCAAAATATCGTGGTCCAACACCTATAAATTGAATTGCAACCCCAACTGTATCACCTGCAGGAACAAGTATTGGAGGGACATTAAACAATAATGAAATACCATTTGCAGTTGAGCCTTGAGTTACCGGAACCGTTCCTATGGATGTCCAGCCCGCTGATGAACTACCGGGACCTGAGCCAACCGGTCCTCCTAATGCTGAACCTGAACGTGTAAAAATTTGCACACTGAAACTTGCACCGGCACCTGCTGTGCTTCCCGTACTTATTTGAGTTACAATAATATTGTTTGAACCAGCCATCAAATCCAGGAACATAGCCCAATTCGGTGAACCTCCATTATTTGGAGGACCGGGATTTGCATTTAGTGTAATTGTATCCGCTGCACTGGATTCAGTTTGTAAAGTATAAACTGGGCTTCTGAAAGGTATCTCGACTTTAGAATTATCATCCACAAGCTGATAAGGATTTTTCTGAGAAGAAAGATAATCTTCATCAGGAATGTTATCATTCTCTACTAAAAAACTACCGTAGAAAAAAACAACCGAAACTAATAACACTAAAGCTAAAAGAACTTTTTTTTGATTGTAATTACCCCACATAATTACTCCTTTTTTTGATTCATTAAATATAGTAATAAAGGACTATGCCTGCAAATAGTTTTTTCATTGATTTTGGTTAGTTTTTAATACTTTTTAGAAGAATTAAAAGAATTTTTTTCATTTTTTACTTGTTACCTTTATTGTAATTTGATATTCCAGCATTTAACATTTTATGAGATATATACTACTTACCCTGTTATTTTTTTTAACTCCATTATTTTCTATTGCAAATCCTTCTACACCTGTTCTCGAAGGAATCGATGATGTTATCTCATCCGGACTTGACGATCTTTATAATCTAAGATTTTCAGATGCGGAAAGAAAATTCAAGCAAGCCCAGAATCAATATCCAAACGACATTAAAGGATACTTTTATGAATCACTGATCTATTTCCACTCCGCTCAGTTTAGTAAGGATGAAGCTGAATACGAGAAATTCATCAGAATATCGGATAAAGTGATCGAAAGATGTGACGACATACTCGATGATGATGAGAACAACACCGAAGTATTATTCTACAAAGGACAATCCCATAGTTACCGGTCTCTGCTAATGCTAAGTCAGAATAAAAGTCTACTGCAGGCCGCATCGAACGGAAGTGATGGATATAAAATCCTCTCAGACGTAGTTAAAAAGAATCCCGGTTTCTATGACGCCTATATGGGGCTTGGACTCTACAGGATCGCGATCGGATTTTTACCGGAAAAATTTAAATGGCTTTTGTCTGTTATCGGCTTCGATGGCGATGTCCGTGAAGGAAAACGTCTTCTTAAAGTCGCAAAGGATAAAGGAAAATTTACCAAAGTCGATGCACGTGTCTATCTGTCTCTTTTCACACTAAGGGAGAAAGAGGAAGATTCAGGTGAAACTGTCCGAATGCTCGAAGGGCTGGTCAATGAATATCCCGAGAGTCCTGCGTTTCACGTTTTCTATGCAACTGCATTGCAGAATGAAGGTGAGATAGATAAAGCAATCGAAGAAGCAAATAAATCGCTGTCTTTAAATACTCACTCACTTCAAAATGAGATACAGAAAGCCGCGTATTTCGTGCTGGGAAATTCACACTTCCGTAAAAATGATTTTCAAAATGCCGCTAAATATTTCGAGGAGCATTTGAAACACGTTAATTACAACGACCGTTATAATATCTCTCTCTTCCATACAGGACTTTCATACGAACTTTCAGGTAACCGACAGAAAGCAATAGACTTCTACAGCAAGACACGTACTGACTTTATCGATGAAAGAGATGGCGATGCTGATAAGCTGTTCCATCTATATTCACAGAAGCTGATTAATAACCCCATCCAAAAATTCGACTCGCTTTTACTCGCAGGGATGAATCACCGCTACTCATACCGTCTGGATGAAGCACTAAAAGTCTTTAACGGCATCCTGATATCCGATATGATGAATAAAATGTCCGACGATGATAAGATACGGCTGTATATGGAAACCGGGCACGCCTATACTTACAACAAACAGGATGACCTGGCAATAGATTATTTTACACGCTGTACTAAGCTCGACCCGAATAGCGAAAAGTGGATGATACCTCACGCATACTTCGAGCTGGGTAAAATATACTCCCGTAAAGGAAACAAAGCAAAAGCTGACGAAATGTTCGAGAAAATTTACGATTATGGTGAATATATTTTCCGCTCATTTCTCGAGATACGGCTGCGGAGTTACCGGGAAGGGTAACAATAGATTTCACAGTTTTAAAACCGCCCAAATTTAACGAATATCGGCGGTTTTTTTATTTAAGTTTATGTAAAAACTATTAAAAGTACGTCTAATTGCATTTAAAAAGAGGGTAAAATTAGCTATCTTTAAAGATTATGACCACCTTTGAAGCCAAATCTAACCAACTAATTAACGAAAAAAGCCCTTATTTACTCCAACATGCTTATAATCCCGTTGATTGGTATCCATGGAATGAAAATACCTTCAAACTAGCAAAAGACCAAAATAAGCCGATTTTTCTTTCAATTGGCTATTCTACTTGCTATTGGTGTCACGTAATGGAACGTGAGGTATTCGAAGATGAAGAAATCGCTGCTCTGATGAACGATTACTTCATAAATATTAAAGTCGATCGTGAAGAAAGACCTGACGTTGACAGAATTTATATGCTTGCGTTACAGGCAATGACCGGAGCAGGCGGCTGGCCAATGAGCATGTTCCTCACTCCAGATTTAAAACCGTTTTACGGTGCCACCTACATTCCCCCAAAGGAAAAATACGGTAGAGCAGGATTCGAAGACGTTATTTCCGAAATACACAAAGTCTGGGAAAATAAACGAGACGAAGTCATTAACAGTAGTGAACAGATATACGACCTGCTGAATAAAAAACTTTCACAACCCGGACCTGAAGAAAAGCTCCCCTTTGATGAGTACATCTTCGATAAGTGCTTCGAGACATGCGAAAGAGTCTTTGATGTGGAGCATGGAGGTTTTGGTACAGGAAATAAATTCCCTCGCCCCGTAATACTGAATTTCCTGCTTCAATACCATTACTTCACCGGCAAGAACGAAGCGCTCGATATGGTCACATATACCCTCCATAAGATGTATATGGGTGGCTTATTTGATCATCTTGCAGGAGGATTTCACAGGTATTCCGTTGACGAACTATGGCGTGTCCCCCACTTCGAAAAGATGCTATATGACCAGGCGCAGCTCGCATCCACATACCTCGATGCCTATATGGTTACAAAGAAGGAGATCTATCTCAGCATCGCTGAAAAAACTCTTGAGTATGTACTAAACTATATGACTGATAAAGAAGGCGGGTTTTACTCGGCTGAAGATGCCGAAAGTGCCATATCTGAAGACGAACTCGACATCAAAGAAGAAGGTGCTTACTACCTCTGGACACAAGATGAGATAAACGACGCGCTCGGCAGCGAGAACGGTGTCATTATGAATAACTACTTCGGTACACAACCTAACGGAAATACGATAAACGACCCGCACGAAGTCTTCGGAAATAAAAACGTACTCTTCATTTCGAAAGACCTGCACGATATGGGGAAGCTCTTCAATAAAACTCCTGAGGAACTGGTCGACATAATCAAAAACTCTAAGGAGGAACTCCTTACTGCTCGTGAGCAGCGTCCGAAACCGCATCTCGATGATAAGATACTTACATCCTGGAACGCGCTTATGATATCCGCCTTCGCGAAAGCATACCGCCTGACGGGAAATCAGAAATACCTCTCAGCAGCGGAGAACAGCCTGGCATTTATTTTAAAGTATCTTTACAATGACGGCACTGGCGAAATCTTCCACAGGTACCGTGACGGTGAAGCAAAATACGCCGGCTCTCTCGAAGACTACGCTTTTATTATACAGGCATTGATAGACATGTATGAAGTAACCTTTAACACTGATTACCTACCAACAGCTGTTAAGCTTAATAAATATACCATCGATAATTTCTACGATAAAGAAAACGGTGGTTTCTTCGACATCCCCGGTGACAGCAAAGACATCATTCTTAAAACCAAAGAATCGTACGACGGCGCGGAGCCTTCCGGTAATTCCATACAGATACTTAACCTCCTCAAACTGGCCATCGTCATTGATGATAGTTCACTGAGGGACATAGCGGACAAGAGTTTAAATTTCTTCTATACTGATCTTGAAAGAATGCCGTTCTCCAGCCCGCAGCTGCTATTTGCGCTTTACGATGATATGAAAGGTTCTGCCGAGATAGTTTTGTCAGGCGAAAAGGATTCACAGGAGTTTAAAAATTTACAGAACATAATTAATTCAACCTATATACCAAACAGAATACTTCTCTACGCTGACAGCCCGGTAGAAAATGTAGCGCCTTTCATTAAGACCATCGTGGAAAATGCAAGCGGTACCAATGTCTTTATTTGCGAAAACTATAAGTGTGACCTTCCCGTGAAGGACGAGCAGCAGCTTAGAGATGCTCTGGCTAATTTAAAATCTAAATTCTCTAACAACATTAAAGTTTCGGAGGAATAACAAATGATTTTTGATCTGGATTTAATCAAATCGGTTTACAACGACTTTAAAAATAAAGTCGACGGAGCTAAGGCTAAGATCGGACGACCTATGACATACGCTGAAAAGATATTATACTCACACCTCACTGACGATTTCGAACAGCCGTTTACTAGAGGCAAGGACTTCGTGTACTTCGCTCCCGATAGGGTCGCGATGCAGGATGCTACAGCGCAGATGGCTTTGCTGCAGTTTATGTCTGCTGGTATCCCAAATGTAGCCGTACCCTCTACAGTCCACTGTGACCACCTGATACAGGCAGAGGTCGGCTCTAAAGACGATCTACTGAGAGCATATGACGTTAACAAAGAAGTATACGAATTCCTTGCCAGCGTTTCGAAGAAATACGGTATCGGATTCTGGAAACCCGGAGCGGGCATCATACACCAGGTTGTTCTCGAAAATTACGCGTTCCCCGGCGGAATGATGATAGGAACAGATTCACACACCCCTAATGCAGGAGGACTCGGAATGGTTGCTATCGGTGTCGGTGGTGCTGACGCTGTCGACGTTATGGCAGGATTGCCATGGGAACTCAAATTCCCTAAACTAATCGGTGTAAAACTTACCGGAAAAATGAGCGGATGGACATCACCCAAAGATGTTATCCTTAAAGTAGCCGGCATCCTTACAGTTAAAGGCGGTACCGGAGCGATTGTAGAATACTTCGGTGAAGGGGCAGACAGCATTTCCTGTACCGGTAAAGGTACCATTTGTAATATGGGTGCGGAAATCGGCGCTACGACTTCCCTGTTCGCTTACGATGACAAAATGAATGTTTACCTCAAAGCCACAGGACGTGAGGAAGTTGCAAATATGGCTGACGAACTCAGAGAATACCTCAGACCTGACGAAGGAAGTGAAGATTATTATGATCAGGTTATAGAAATAGACCTGTCCGAACTCGAGCCGCACATAAACGGTCCTTACACACCGGACCTTGCTGTTCCCGTTTCCAAATTCAAGGATGCTGTAAAAGAACACGGGTACCCGGAAGAATTGAAAGTAGCGCTCATCGGAAGCTGTACCAACTCTTCATATGAAGATATGGAGCGAGCATCATCGATAGCAGAGCAGGCAAAGCAGAAAGGACTTAAAGCTGTTTCCGAATTCGTTATTACTCCCGGCTCGGAACAGATCCGGGCAACTATCGAACGTGATGGACAGATTGAAAAGTTCACCGATATCGGAGGACTCGTACTGGCAAACGCATGCGTACCCTGCATCGGTCAATGGAAACGCCACGATGTTAAAGAAGGCGAAAAGAATTCAATACTTACATCATATAACAGAAACTTCTCAAAAAGAAACGACGGTAACGCGGCAACTCACTCTTTCGTAGCATCACCGGAAATCGTGACGGCGTTTGCTCTCGCGGGTACTCTTACCTTTAACCCGATGAGTGATACTCTGGTTAATGATAAAGGCGAAACAGTGAAACTCGACGAACCTGTCGGTAAAGAGTTACCCGATAATGGTTTCGCGAAAGGTGAAGAAGGTTATGTACCCCCTGCAGATGACGGCTCGGAAGTAGAGGTAATTATTGATCCGGATAGTGACCGACTTGAAAAACTCGCTCCGTTCGCCGCTCCGGACCTCAGTAAAGATTTTAACGACCTGAGAGTACTCATAAAAACAAAAGGTAAATGTACTACCGACCATATATCGATGGCCGGACCCTGGCTTAAATACAGGGGACACCTCGACAATATATCCAATAATATGTTCATCGGAGCTATTAATTACTTCAACGACAAGATGAACTCCGTCAAAAACCTGCTTACAGGCGAGTTTGATGAAGTACCGAAAGTAGCCCGTGATTACAAAGCTAATGGTATCGGCTGGGTTGCGCTGGGTGAAGAGAACTATGGTGAAGGTTCTTCACGCGAACACGCTGCTATGGAACCGAGATTTCTTGGCGCGAGAGCAGTTATAGTAAAATCATTCGCCAGGATACACGAGACTAACCTGAAAAAACAGGGAGTGCTCCCGGTAACTTTCTCTAATCCTGCGGATTATGAACTGATCAGGGAAGATGACCTCCTGGATATAGACGTTAGCGAATTAAAACCGAATGAAGCAATTACGATGACAATTAAGCATTCCGATGGCTCGACTGATAGTGCAGAGTTACTGCATACAATGAACAATCAGCAGATTGCTTGGTTCAAAGCAGGTTCAGCCCTTAACCTGATCGCTAAGCAGAAAGGCGAATGATTCGCACGGGTATATATGCTTTTCTGATAACCGCTGCAATATTTTCCGTATCATGTGGTAAAGATGATAAAAAGGTAGATAATATAAATATTAAACAGACAGATACGCTCGCTAATATTCCGCCTGATACCGTTTCAGTAAATGAAATGGAACGGCTGATGAATGAACCAGGCTACATTGTATTAGATGTACGCACATCTGAAGAGCACGAAGCAGAACAAATCGGGAACACGCTTAATATTGATTTCGAATCAGGTGAATTCGCCGAGAACATACAGATGCTCGACAAAGATAAAACGTATCTCATTTACTGCAAAACAGATATACGCAGCGGGCTTGCTAAAGAGATTATGGATAAAATGGAATTTAAGACCATCGTCGTTAAAGGCGGTATCGAAGAGTGGAAATCCCAAAACAAACCTGTTATAAAATAATGACCAAGGAACATGAAATATTTAACTTCCTCAACGTAAACGTATTTAAGCCTATACTTAATTCTGACGAAGCAAGTAATTCACTAAAAATAGGTGTCAGGAATACTACCAGGCGAATGAAGAGACAGGATGCAAAAGGTATGATTCAATATTATTGGTCCTCTATTGTAGGCACCGCAAAAAGTACCAGGTTTGCAAGGGAAATGAAGAAGGAAGGATTTACCAGGTTTGAGGAAGTTATTGACGAATTCAGAGAGAGGTTTAATGATAAGTGGTTAAGAAATTGAATAAAGTAATATGACCAAAACAATATTCTTCACTATTACTTTTATATTTGTTTCAAATGCCTTTCCCAATTCTGATACTATCGAATACAGTGTCCCCCAGCTGTGGGATATACTCGACAAAAAAATACTTCTTCTGCAGATAGATAAGGAAGAGGGAGCTAAACTTCTGGATGAATACGAACAGGGACTTGTTAAATACTTTATGGAAAATGGCGGCAGGTACGTACAGCGTAGAGACTGGGCTTTCCCGCTGGCTAATTTCACTTCAGTAACTCACCGTGAGGAAGGAAACGATTACCGTGAAACCAACTACGATTATTTCCAGGGCTCAGATTCTAAGGTACACCCTGCTCATGATATTTTCATACTTGATTCTGACAAAGACCTCCTGGATGACGAAACCGGCAAGCCCGTCGACGTTGTGACTATGTGCAGCGGTGTGGTGGTAGCTACTTTCACAACCTGGGCTCCGGGATCATATTTACGCGGCGGAAATTACGTTAAAATTTTCGACCCGACTAACTATAAATTCTTTTACTACTCTCATCTTTCACAGGTAAATGTAGAACCGGGCGATATAGTGGACGCCGGGGACAAGATTGGTGAAGTCGGACGAACAGGAAGCAAGACTCACCTCCACATTTCACTCCTTAAATCTGTGAACGGATATCCCGTCCCTGAACCAATAATCGATGACATCTGGAAAAGCAAGGAAAACTACTTGAATGGCAAAAAGTAATAACACAATAAAAATATATTCCTGGAATGTGAATGGCATACGCGCCGTCCATAGCAAAGGAATTTTCCTCGACTGGGTAAAGAAAAGCAAGGGCGATATCTTCTGCCTGCAGGAAACCAAAGTACAGCCGGAGCAGGTGCCTTCCGAACTCAAAGACGTGAACGGATTTAAATCCTACTGGTTCTCTGCACAGAGAAAAGGTTACTCCAGTGTAGCTACATACTCAAACATCGAGCCCGTTAGCGTTATAAAAGGACTCAATAATAAAGACTTTGATGTTGAGGGAAGAGTCATATTCACAGAATATGATGATTTCATCCTTGCAAATGTTTACTTCCCAAACGGTGGACGCGGACCGGAAAGAGTAAAATATAAACTCGATTTCTATGACGATCTTTTCTTTTTCCTCAATAAGAAATATAAAGACCGTAAAGGTGTTATAGTTACCGGTGATTACAATACCGCTCACAAAGAGATAGACTTAGCCAAACCGCAGGAATGGTCTATGGTATCTGGATTTCTGCCGGAGGAACGAGCATGGATAGATAAGATCATTAACCTTGGCTACACTGATGTCTTTCGCAAATTCAACGATAAGCCCGAAATGTACACTTACTGGGACAATGTCACATTCGCCCGTGAATCAAATAAGGGTTGGAGAATAGATTTCTTTATGGTCTCAAATGATATGCTCGACCGTGTAAAAAATGCCGAAATTCATTCAGACGTTATGGGAAGCGACCACTGCCCCATAAGCATTGAATTAACAAAATGAAAGCTGCCGTCCTAAATAAAACCGGGAAAGTTTCTGACCTCCCTAAAAATATGAAGGTAGAGGAAGTCCCCACTCCTGCCCTTCAGGATAACGATGTCCTCATTAAAGTTAAATGTGCATCCCTGAATCACCGTGACCTATGGATCACCAAAGGATTGTATTCAAAGATTGAACTTCCTGCCATTCTTGGCTCCGACTGTTCCGGTGTTGTACAGGATACAGGGTCTGCAGTTAAAAAAATTAAACCAAGTGATGAAGTAATAGTTAATCCTTCACTTAACTGGGGTGACAGCGAGGAACACCAATCCGCCTCTTATAGAATACTCGGACTGCCTGACAAAGGCACGCTTGCCGAATATGTAAAGATCGACGCAGATCAGGTTCACCCAAAACCCGCTCATATGAGCTTTGAGGAAGCCTCCGCGCTTCCTCTAGGCGGATTAACTGCTTACAGGGCCAGCTTCATTCAGGGACAGGTAAAAAAAGGTGATAATGTACTTATTACCGGTATCGGCGGTGGTGTGGCTACATTTGTTCTGCTTTTCTGCGTTTCTGCCGGGGCAAATGTATATGTCACATCCAGCTCTGAAATAAAGATCAAGAAAGCCGTTTCCCTCGGTGCAGTATCAGGAGTAAATTACAATGAAGAAGACTGGGAAAGGTATATAAAAGACGTTACCGACGGAAAGATCGACGTGGTGATAAACAGTTCCGGC
>CALGOI010000053.1 GCA_937959065.1 uncultured Ignavibacteriota bacterium
AAGCTATAGTGTACTCATCGCTACCCTTGTTCTGTAAAACTTTGGCCAAAATCTCAGCTACAAAGGAATGCTTGTGATCGAAGAACATGAAGCGAGTATCGTAGGCATCGCCAGTAGAACCGGTGTATTTATTAATATAAATGGTAAAATTGATAAAGTTGAAGTTGAATTAAAAGGTCATAAGAAAACGGCTAACAAAAGTTCTAAATATTCACCGGAAAATTTTTCTTTTTACGAAGCAAATTTTGAAGTTATAATACCCAATTCACCATCGAATATATTTGAATTATATAATCATGTAGATTTGACTTTTATTATAATCATTACTGAGCCAAAATTTGGCTATTATTTTAGAAGAAGTATAACTGTTGAGGCTAGTTCGTCAGGTTTAGTAAAAAATAAGCTTACGCATATTGATAATAATATTAGAGAAAATATTGAAAACAATAATTGTTTTTGTAACAGAGATATTGAATTAAAAGAATTCGAAAAAATTATTTTTGAGTTACGGAGAAGTGATAATCCCAAAAGTAAAAATATTAGCACAAAACTCTTTTATGCAAAAAACTGCAAATTAAAAGACAATTCTTCTAAATCTGTTTTGAGGCAACTTAATTCCACATTCTTAAAATTCGGTATAGTAAAATGCATACATAAAATTCATTTCTTAGCACAAATTTATCATGAAACAGATAGGTTTAAAACAACAACTGAGTATGATACTTCCAAAGAATATAAACCTTATATAGGTAGAGGAGCAATGCAACTGACACATATGGATAATTATAAAATATATACTGCATTTTACAATCAGGATTCTGGGACCAATTTAGATTTTGTAAATGATTATAATATCATTGAAGAAGACTTGTTTCATGTTTTTAATACTGCTGGTTGGTTTTGGAACCAAGGTAAAAAACTTTCAGTTGGGAAGATATGGAAACCTTCTAGCTCATCGCCAAGCTGGGTTAAAAAAAACAATCCTTCATTTCCAAAAAAGATTATAAAGTATAAATATAAAAATGAAAATGAAAAAACTTATGGGACAATTGATTTTAATTTTATTGCTGAAAAAGATTTAGTCGATGTGATAAGTTATTTAGTCAATGGTGGTGCAAATGGTTTGTTGGAAAGAAGGAAATATTTGTCGATTCTAAAAAAAATAATTAAGTACGAAAATTGTAAAAATAAATTAAGAACTTAATAAAATGTTCTACATAAAGATCCTAAATTAACACATTAGATTTCAAAAATTATTAGAATGCACATAATTACTACTTTCCATTAGTCCTCACCTCTGGATCTTACTTGCCAATTTTAGTTTAAACAAAAGAAATACAAATTTATGGTCAAAGATTACTAAAAATGGTAATTAATGGGGATTTTGTGATATAAATATGTCTGGTTTACAAATTGGGCTCAACTAACAAGATTATAACATTTAAACCTATCCTTATTTAATTTTATTTTTCGTAAATTCCTATTATTTATAGAACAACTTCCTTTATTAAACACACAAAAATTGACAAAAAGTAATAAAAAAGAACCTAAAGAAGAGTCTTTGGTAAAGAAGCTTTGGGGTGCGGCAAACAAACTAAAGAAGAACATTGATGCAGCTGAGTACAAACATATAGCCTTAGGGTTAATCTTTTTGAAATATATATCAGATGCATATGAAGAACTGAGAGAGAAGCTTGAGAAAGGTGAAGGAGAGTATGCCGGTGCTGATCCAGAAGATAAGGATGAGTATAAAGCTGAGAAAATATTCTTTGTACCGGAGAAGGCTAGGTGGAAATACTTACAGGGCAGAGCGAAGCTTCCATCAATTGGTAAAGACATAGATGATGCAATGGATTGGATTGAGAAAGATAATGAATCATTAAGAGGAGTTTTGCCCAGAGGATATGCACACGAAAAACTTGATAAACAAAGCATTGGTGGATTGATTGATCTTTTCAGCACAGCAACTCTTGGAACAAGTGAAGCTAAAAGCAAAGACCTGCTCGGTAAAGTTTATGAATACTTTCTTGGGCAATTTGCATTGTCAGAGGGCAAAAAGGCAGGTCAATTTTATACTCCAACCAGCGTTGTAAGATTGCTTGTTGAATTGATTGAACCTTATGAAGGAAGAGTCTTTGATCCTTGTTGTGGTTCCGGGGGAATGTTCGTTCAAAGTGAAAAGTTTGTTAATGCCCATAGTGACCACTACAAGAAAAGTAACGGAAAGAAACTAGCTTTAAATCCTTCAGATAGGATTGCAATATACGGTCAGGAGAGCAACCAGACGACCTGGAGACTATGTAAGATGAATTTATCAATCAGGACAATAGACAGCAGTAATGTGAAGTGGAATAATGAAGGAAGCTTTTTAAATGATTTGCATAAAGATTTGAAAGCAGATTTCATTTTAGCTAACCCGCCTTTTAATGATGGAGACTGGAGCGGTAATATGTTAAGAGATGATGCAAGGTGGGATGTGCTGGGAAAAAAGCTTCCGCCGCCGGTTAATAATGCTAACTACGCCTGGCTAATGCATATAATATACCATCTTGCTCCTAATGGTACAGCAGGAGTAGTTTTATCAAAAGGATCCCTTACATCACAGACGAGCAACGAGGGAGAGATTAGAAAGGCGATGATAAAGGCAAATCTTGTTGACTGTATAGTGAATCTTCCGCCGAAACTTTTTCTTAATACACAGATACCGGCTTGCCTATGGATACTTTCAAGGAGCAAAGCAAATGGTACATTCCGAAACAGGCAAAACGAAATTCTATTCATCGATGCCAGGAACATGGGCTTTATGATAGACCGAAGGAACCGGGATTTATCAGAAAAGGATATAGCGGATATTGCAAATATATATCATAACTGGAGGAATAAGGATGGAAGCTATGAAGACATAGCAGGATTCTGTAAAAGTGCATCTATCGAGGAAGTGGAGAAGCTCAATTTTGTTTTAACTCCGGGACGTTTTGTAGGGCTGGCAGATGAGGAAGATGATTTCAATTTTGAAGAGAAGTTCACAAGCCTAAAGTCGGAACTGGAAGAGCAGATGAGGCAGGAGGAGGAATTGAATAAAAGTATTATAGAAAACATTTTAAAATTGGATATTTAAATGAGTTTCAAAGAAACACCATATGGAAAGATTCCTGAGGGCTGGAATTTTATTTCAGCAAGTGATTATTGCTCAAGAATAACTGATGGAACCCATGATAGTCCTAAAAGAAAGGAGTCAGGGAAATTTTTAATTACATCAAAACATATTAAGGGTTCGAAGATTGACTTCGATAAAGCATATTTCATAAGCCAATTAGATTTTGATGAAATTAATAAAAGAAGCCAGGTTAATCAATGGGATGTAATTATTAGCATGATTGGAGAGTATTGCGGATTTTGTTATTTAGAGAAAGAGAAAAATCCAGATTATGCTGTAAAGAATGTTGGATTATTTAAAGTTGATGATAGGTTAAAGGCACAATGGTTATATTATTTTATTAATTCAAGATTAGGAAAGTTTATAATAGATTCAAATAAAAGTGGAACCAGTCAACCATATATTACATTGGGTTTTTTAAGAGGTTTCCCTGTGTTGTTACCATCTAATATAGAAGAAATGGATAGTATTGTGAAAATATTGTCCAGTTTAGATGATAAGATAGAACTTCTTCATAAGCAAAACGAAACACTTGAACAAACAGCCGAGACATTATTCAGGCAATGGTTCATTGAGGAGGCAGAGGAAGAGTGGGAGATATTGTCCTTTAGTGAATTTGCCGATGTAACAACTGGAAAGGGTTTAAAGAGAAATGATTTTAAAGATGATGGACTTTATAAAGTACTTGGAGCAAATGGTGAAATAGGAAAAACCAATAATTACTTATATAGTGATAAAGTAATTTTAACTGGAAGAGTTGGAACTTTAGGAAAAGTTGTTATATCAAATGAGAAAGTTTGGATAACAGATAATGTTTTAATTATAAAACCTAAAAAAGACTTTTATTTTTATCCGATTTATTTCTATATGAAAAGAATGGATTATGAGAGCTTTAATGTTGGAAGCACACAGCCATTAATGACTCAGTCCGACTTAAAAAATACTGAATTGATAACGCCAACTATTGATAGTTTTAAGAAATTCAACATTACTGTTACTCCATTTTTTAGTAAGATCAAACATAATCTAAGTGAAATACAAACTTTAACCAATCTACGAGACGTGCTTCTTCCAAAGCTAATGAGCGGAGAGGTGAGGGTGAAAATGTAATGAAACCTATTACCGAAAATCATATTGAATACCTTTCTATCGAAATCCTTCAATCTCTAGGTTGGGATTATGTTAATGGAGTAGAGATAGCACCTACAGCCGAACATTCGGAAAGAGAGAGCTATGAGCAGATACTTCTTTTGAATAGGTTAAGGCGAGCAGTCGAGAAAATAAACCCCGACATACCGGAGGAGTATAGGGAAGAGGCAATAAAGAAATTAGATCGCATTAATACACCTAACCTGATTGAAAACAATAAGACATTCCATACATATCTTACAGAAAAGGTCAAAGTTTCTTACCAGGAGGATGGTTTTGACAGGAGTTACGAAGTTGCATTGATTGACTTCGATAATCCTGATAACAATGAGTACCTTGCTGTTAACCAATACATCATAACTGAGAAGAATCAGAATATAAGAACAGATGTACTTCTTTTTATAAACGGTATTCCTCTTGTTTTAATTGAGCTGAAGAATGCACTTGATGAAAACGCAACGATTGAAAAGGCATATAAAAAATTACAGTCTTACAAAGCAATCACACCGTCACTTTTTACATTTAATGAGATATGCGTTATTTCAGATGGACATGAAGCAAAAGCCGGAAGTCTTTCAGCTGACCAGAGCCGTTTCATGTCGTGGAAGAGTATAGATGGTGATAAGGAAGCTTCAAGATTCATTCCCCAGATTGAAACTCTTATAAAGGGAATGTTCAATAAAACGACACTTCTTGACCTTATTAAGAATTTTGTGCTATTCGAGGAGATTAAAAAGACTGATCCTCGAACAGGGCTTGCAGAGGTTGAGACAATTAAGATACTTACCGCATATCATCAGTATTACGCTGTAAATAAAGCCGTGAATTCAACTATTGATGCATCGAAAGAAGGCGGTAACAGAAAGGGCGGAGTCATTTGGCACACACAAGGTTCAGGCAAGAGTCTTTCGATGGTATTTTATGCCGGAAAGCTTATCACATCCGAAGAGATGCATAATCCTACGATACTTGTTATTACTGACAGGAATGATCTCGACCAGCAGTTATTTGATACATTTGCCTCATCAAAGCAGCTATTAAGACAAGAGCCAGTGCAAGCTGAAAATATGAAGCATGTAAAGGAGCTGTTGAGGGTTGCAAGCGGAGGAATTGTATTCAGCACTATACAGAAGTTTGCTCCGGATGAAGAAAAATCCGTTTATGAAGAACTATCGGATAGAAGAAATATTGTTGTCATAGTTGATGAAGCACACAGAAGTCAATATGGATTTGAAGCAAGGTTTAAAGAGATAAAAGAAGAGGGCACAAATGAAACGGTTGGGACTAAGGTAACATACGGACTTGCAAAATATCTCAGAGATGCTTTACCTAATGCTACATATATTGGATTCACAGGTACACCTATCGAACTAAAAGATAAGAACACAAAAAACGTTTTCGGAGATTATGTCGATAGGTATGATATTTCACAAGCCGTGGAGGATGGAGCAACTGTAAGAATATTTTATGAAAGCAGATTAGCCAAAGTAACTCTGACTGATGAGGGGAAAAAGCTTCTTGATGAACTGGATAAAGAATTAGAACAAAATGAAGAGCTAACAGAAAAAGAGAAATCAAAAGGCAGATGGGCAAGACTTGAAGCAATAGTTGGTAATACCGAAAGGTTGGAAAACCTTGCTCATGACATAGTGAACCATTTTGAGAAAAGGCAGGAGATATTGAAAGGCAAGGGTATGATAGTAACAATGAGCCGTAAGATTGCCGCAAAACTATATGAAGAGCTTATAAAGTTAAAACCTGAATGGCATAGTGATGATCTAATGGATGGAGCTTTAAAGTTGATAATAACATCAAGCACCGATGATGGTCCTCAATTACAAAAATATAAGACGACAAAAAAAGACAGGCAGACATTAGCAGACAGAATGAAGGATCCTGATGATATGCTTCAGATTGTAATAGTATGTGATATGTGGTTAACGGGATTCGATGTCCCTCCGCTTCATACAATGTATATTGATAAGCTTATGAGAGGACATAACCTAATGCAGGCTATAGCAAGAGTTAACAGGGTTTTTAAAGATAAACCGGGCGGATTGATCGTTGATTATCTTGGCATTGGAACGAGATTGAAGAAAGCACTTTCTTTTTATTCGGAGGCAGGAGGTTTGGGTGAACCTGCTGAAACTCAAGAGCAGGCAGTTGAGATGATGCTTGAAAAGCTGGAAGTAGTCAGACAGATGTTTAAAGAAGAGAGTAAATCACATGAAGGGATTTTAGTTGAAGAGCCAAAAGCTTATTACGGCGGAACTAAGGAATTTAATTATGAAAGATTTTTTGAAGCTGATGACCGAGGCAAACTTTCTATTATCCTTCAAGCTGAAGAACATATACTCGGTCTGGAAAATGGTAAAGAGAGATTTATCAGGGAAGTAACAGCGTTAAGTCAGGCATTTGCTCTTGCAATGCCACATGACGAAGCCTTAAAGATTAAAGAAGAGGTTGGGTTTTATCAAGCCGTGAAAGCCAGGTTAGTTAAATTTGTATCTGGAGGAGCTAAGAAGAACTATGAACTTGAATCTGCTATAAGAAACATAATTGATTCGTCACTTAGTAGTGAGCAGGTGATTGATATATTCGATGCAGCAGGATTAAGTAAACCTGATATATCGGGACTGGAAATACTTTCAGATGAGTTTCTTGCTGAAGTTCAGGGAATGAAGCATAAGAATATAGCTTTTGAGACATTGAAGAGATTACTTAATGGGGAAATTAGAAAAAGGTCGAGAACAAATTTGGTAAAGAGTAAGAAGTTTATGGAGTTATTACAGAACGCAATTAAGAAGTACCAGAATAATTTGCTGACAACAGCTGAAATTATTCAGGAGTTAATTAAGATTGCAAAGGAATTAAAAGAATCGGATAAGGAAGCGGAGAAGTTAGGATTAAACCAGGACGAGGTTGCGTTTTATAACGCATTAAGTGAGAATGAAAGTGCTAAAGAAGTATTAGGAGATGAACAGTTGAAAGTAATAGCCGTTGAGGTTGCTGATAAAGTCAGGAATAATGCGACTATTGATTGGACATTATACGAGACTGCGAGAGCCAGATTAATGGTGTTGGTTAAAAGAACATTAAACAAATATGGTTATCCACCGGACATGCAAAAAGCAGCAATTGATCTGGTAATGAAGCAGGCAGAGTTGATGGCGGAGAATGTTGTTGAGGAGAATGGGTAATGGAAATTAAGACCGTTTTTTACATAATTACTTTATATTATTTATTTTTTGTAGCAGCTTTGCCGGTTTGGGTATGGATTTTTTCACTTCTTCCCAAGAACATTTTTAAACATATTAATAAACCTGTCAACAGACCTTTAAGTTATTTAATGTTGTTAATGTTATTGGTTTATCTAATAACAGACAAAAATGAAATAATTAAAAATCTATTTATTATTTTATTCTTTATGTACTCAATTCTCGTATATAGTGGTGGAATCTATAGCTTAAAGCATAAAGATAGCACATGGTTATCTGACGAAGGGGATGATGCTTTTACGACTTCTGTAATGTATTTGATTATGATACTAATTCCACACGTTATTGCTTTATATACAATAATTTTTCTAGACTTTCCATAAGACGCTATTATCATACCCTAACTAATTATGGCTATTTAAGTTGAGAAAACGTCACTACGGGCTTTAAAATGCAAAATAAAGGTACTGTGGGTGAGGAAGTGAGGATTGATCCTTAAAAATACTTATAATTGAGAATATTATTCAATAATTAAAGAGAATAAAGGATCAATTTTAGCGTCTAAGCCTATAAATAATAGGGAACTAATCGGAATATTGATACGTTGTTGATATAGAGAAAAATACCTTGTATTTGAGGTGAGTTTTTTACACCTTATTTATGAAGTTACAAACCGTCCTTAGGTTGCGACCTAAGGCTTGCAGCCCCTCCTAATATGTGGGGCTTTTTTTTGCCCCAAAACTATGTCCAGACCAAGAGTTAATTTTTATATAGATGGGTTTAATCTATACAAGGGTATTGTACAAGAAATGAGAGACAACTATCCCGCTGCCCCTAATTGCAAATGGTTAGATATAAGAAAACTTGCCATTGAGTTGAAGTCAAGAAAAGACAAATTGGAATCAATCAAATTTTTTACAGCTTTAATTCCCCCCAGAAATAAACGTTCAAAGGGTATGCGAGATAGACAGGATGCATATTTGAGTGCAATAGGAAGTCTTGACAAAGTACAAATAATTAAAGGTGAATATATAACAAAAACAGAACCCTTAACTATAGAGACTAATTGCGATATTGAGGGATGCCAATATAAAGAATTTATAGTAGATAAAGAGACATACAAGGAGAAGCAAACGGATGTAAATATTGCTACCGAAATGTTAAAAGATGCCTACGAAGGTAATTGTGAGAAAATGCATTTAATTTGTGGAGATGGCGATTTGAAAGCTGCCATAGAATTGATAGCGAAATCAAATCCCCCTAAAGCTACAGTTGTAGTTCATTTCCCAAAAGGACGAGAATGTAGAGTCCTGAAACCAGTATGTAGTACTTATTTTGATTTGAATAGATATGTACTTCAGAACTGCCTACTACCAAATCTTGTAAATGTTGATGGGGTTGATATAGAATGTCCGCCAAAGTGGACTGTTAATTTAGAGAGGCCACTTCCTAATTTATAAATCAGTCTACTATTTAAAATTTATTTTTGTTCATATTTATTTGTCCTCTCTTATATAATTTTCTAAAAAATTCCTGATTCTTTCTCTATCCTTAAAAATTAGTAGATAAACATTCCAACCCAAAGCAAGTAAGAAAAAAAAGTATGCAAGTGGTTCAGAAGAATTAAGAAAAAGAAGGCCAACAAAAAAAAGACCAAAAAATCCTCCATATACTATTATTATCTCAATTATAGTAATCATAGATATTTTTTAATTCATAACGCCACTTGATATTGTAGGAAAGTAATTTCATCGATGAATTTATTGGATTTAATTAAGACTAAGTAATAGATTAATATTGGGATCATAATTATCAAAGGGTATGCCAAGTTTTAGAATCAGACTAGAATGTTACAAATAGTAATGTCATGCCTAAGTTAACGGAATGTTTTCATTTTTCCAATTTATGTGATTAATGGATGAAATGTAGTATGTAAAAATTTTAGTTTCAAAATGAAAAGTTATACCTTAGGTAGTCTGAGGATCTCGAGTATTTTAAGCAGCCCGGATATATTAAGCGGGTATGACGAACCAAAGAGAATTTTTATAAAATATGAGAATACCTATATTAGAAAGGATTTGCATAAGATGTGGGTATATTAAGTACTCCTAAAATTGTAAGAATGTTATTAATTTGTTGCTCATTTTAATGAATAAATTCCAAAATATAAGAAAACGAACATTAATTGAGGAAAATAAAATTGGTTGTATATTACAAATAATAAGTTATTTTGATTTCAAATGAAGAGCGGAATTATCATATTTTGTTTACTTTTCCTTCCTGAAGTAGTGTTTTCTCAACAAATAGCTCTCACTTTTGACGATGCTCCAAGGAAGGACGGAGCGCATTATACGGGACTACAGAGAACTGAGATTTTGATAGACAAGCTGAATGAAAAAGGCGTAATTGCGGCATTTTATTGTGTGCCTAAAGATATGGATGCGATCGAGAGTAAACGTTTGGAAATGTACGGGGATGCCGGCCATATCATAGCGAATCATACTTACTCGCACCAGCACATACACAGGATTGGAGTGGATGAATATATAGATGATATCAGAAAAGCCGATGTAATTTTAAAGGATTACAAGAATTTCAAATACTGGTTCAGGTACCCTTATTTGGATGAAGGAAGGGACAGGGAATCCCGTGATAAGATAAGGGAAGCTCTTAAAGATATGGGTTATGTTAATGGTTATGTTACCGTGGATAATTATGACTGGTATCTTGCGAACCTTTTTCAAAAATCTTTTCAAGAAGGCAAGGAAATCGATTACTTTAAGCTCAAAGAGATATATCTTCAGCATCTATGGAACAGTATTAAGTTCTATGATGATATTGCTGTGAAAGTCATTGGCAGGTCTCCAAAACATGTATTACTTTTACATGAAAACGATCTTGCCGCGATGTATGTTAATGAGTTAATAGACCTATTGAAAGAAAACGGGTGGGAAGTTATTTCTCCGGAAGAAGCTTACGAAGATCCGATAGCGACGATAATCCCGGATGTCCTTTTAAACGGGCAGGGGAGAATTGGTGCAATAGCTAAAGATAAGGGATATACAGGTCCTTATGCACAGGAGTCTGAGGATACGGATTACCTGGATAAGTATGTCGAGGAGATAGGGATTTTAAAATGATACCGGAGATTAAAAAGAAATTTACCAATGAGATTAGAGATGAAGTGTTAGGTATATATGACCTTAGTATAGAAAAAGTAAAAGACCTGGGTGGATTCGAAAGCCATGTTTATGAATTTACTAAAAATAATAAGGAGTACATTCTAAAAGTAACTCATAATATCAGGCGGACTGAAAATTATCTTATGGGAGAAGTTGATTATGTGAATTACCTGGCAGATAACGGAGTATCAGTTGCAAGGATTGTTCAACTTACTGGTAAATTTATAGAAGTTATTCCGGAAAATGATAACGAATATTTCCTCTCTTATGTTATTGAGAAAGTTTACGGGGATAATCCTGAAAAGGTAAAGATAACTGCGAATATAATTCAGAATATAGGTGAAGTAACCGGTAGAATGCATGCACTATCTATGAAATACAAATTACCTGATAAAGCATACACAAGGGAAAGATGGCATGAAACGGATCTTTTTATAAATTATAGTGAATATCTGCCGGCTGGTTCAGAGTTGCTCGCTGAGCGTATAAATGAAATTCTTACCAACATAGCTCAATACCCGGAATCAGAAGATACATTTGGTTTGATACACGGGGATATTCATTCGGGTAATTTTTTTGTAAGAGAAAATGACATAGCTGTATTTGATTTTGATGACCTGGAAAACCATTACTTTATTAGTGACCCGGCAGTATCTTTATATTATCTTTTACCTAAAGAGAGCAGGGAAGATTTTACTGATTTCTTCATGACTAATTATATCAAGGGGT
This sequence comes from uncultured Ignavibacteriota bacterium, assembly GCA_937959065.1. Classification (GTDB taxonomy): domain Bacteria; phylum Bacteroidota; class Ignavibacteria; order Tepidaquicellales; family Tepidaquicellaceae; genus JAEYVS01. Next base: position 11,436 of record CALGOI010000053.1, read on the forward strand.
ACAGATTACATAATGAATTTAAAAAACAATGGCTTGAGCAGATGCAGGATTTTTTAAAACTCAGAGACGTGCTTCTTGCAATAGTTATATACCAGGCTTTTGATTTTGGTAAGATAGATGAAGGAAAACGAGCGAGATGCAATAAAAGGATAGAAAATATAAACAATAAAATACCGGTTATAGATCTGGATTTTACAAAATACTATTGAGATGAAAATAATTTACAACATTTTTTATTCGCTGGCTTTGATAACATTATTAATTGCTGCGTTAGGAGGCTCGGCAACTAAATCTCTTTTCGATACATTGTCTATCGAAACACTGGAGTTTTCCGGTATAAAGCGTGAATATGTGGATTCGGCTGATGAGAAGATCGATGAAATATTTTATTCAGCGAAAAGGGTCGAACTGCAGATTGAGAAACTTAAGAATCTCTTTTCGCAGGATGATATTGATGAAAGTAAATACAAGAGGATAAAAAATTACTTCGTCTATGAAACATTCTATAAGCCGCTTATAGAAATGTTGAATTATGTTTACAGGATTTTCTTTTCTATAGGGGCTGTTTTTCTTTTACTGTTCGGTATTATTGCCCATTTAATATATAAGAGTTTTGATTTGAGGAAAAGAGTAAGACAGCTTGAAGATTTGGTTTTAGCTCAAAACAAATAATAGATTGACCAGTATAATAAGAGATATAGATATTGCCGTAGAAGAAATCAAGAAAGGGAATGTTATAGCTCTTCCAACGGAAACCGTATATGGACTTGCCGCAAATGCGCTCGATGCAGACGCGGTTTTAAAAATATATGAGATCAAAGAGCGGCCTCAGTTTAACCCGCTAATTGTACACATCGGTTCTATAGATGAAATGAGTAAATATACTGTTGATATCCCAAATGAGATCTATAAGCTTATGGAGAAGTTCTCCCCGGGGCCAATTACATATGTGCTGAAGAAAAAAGATGTTATCCCGGATATTGTATGCGCAGGGTTATCCACGGTCGCTATTCGTATACCGTCGCATAAAATATTCAACGAAGTGCTTGAAAAAACCGGACTTCCAATATCAGCTCCATCCGCCAACAGGTTCGGAAGAGTATCTCCCACACAGGCCGAGGACGTGATGAAAGAGCTCGAGGGGAGAATAGATTACATACTGGATGGCGGTAAATGTGAGATAGGTATTGAGTCTACTGTGCTAGGTTATGGGGATGGCGGGATAGAAATCCTCAGGCCAGGGTTTATTACAAAGGAAGATATAGAGGAAGTTGTAGGAGGTGTAGCAGAGGTTAGCTCAAAAAGCGGAAGAGTGAATTCACCGGGTATGATAAAATACCATTATGCACCGGAGACACCTTTGTATATAACTAATGATGAGTTTCTATCAAAGTACGAAAAGACCGACAACATTGGCATAATGAATCTGAAGAAGTACAAAAGTTTAAAAGACCTTGCTGTTAATTTATTCTCTGAAATGAGGGCAATGGACGAAAAGGGTTATGATTATATTGTTACATCAAAAGTTAGTAATGAAGGTATAGGCCGGGCAATTAATGACAGGATATATAAAGCCGCGAGTGGATTTTTGATCAACGTAAATGATAATATGAAGCTAATAGAAAAATAATGCCAGATGAAAGAATAGAAATATCGTTTGACGATGATGGCAATGGGAAAGATAATCCGAAAGATCAACAAGAGGATAAGCAAGAATTGCAGGACCAGGATCAAGACAATGACAAGCTTGAGATAACATTCGAAGATGAAAAAGCAGAGGAGATTTCTGAACCCGAAAACACAATCGAGAGTGAAATAAAAGCCCTTCAGTTAAATTCCTTTTATCACGGTTCACCCCGAATAGAAAATTATTTTAATTCCGACATAAATTTTCCAGAGGGGATAGAGAAAGGATTCAGGGAGAGCTTCAAACACAACCTGAAGGAGACCTTTTTTAATTCCATCCTCGAGAATAATCTTTACTTTATTATATGTTCAACAAATGGAAGTGTTTACTTCATAGACAGGTTTACCAGGCAGATAAAGGAGAGGGCATCATACGGAGGAGTATCATTTGAAAAGACAGGAGTTGTCATAAATAATCAGATATATCTCAATTATATAACAGCCCTTTATTCAATTTCGAATGAACAAATTGAAGAAAAGAACTTTCCTCAAACGTTTTACAATAGTGAGCAGGGTTATTATATCTGGAGTAATCTTAATTACTGTGATAAATTAATTTCGTTTCTTGAGTATAATCCGGAGCAAAAAAACGGAAATTTTGTTTTATTTGATACGGTTTCACAGCAGTGCGTATTTAAAGAAACGTTTAATGTAAGGACGTATCTAAATCATTTAAGCCCCGTAATAGGGAACAGGATATTTTTTCTTGTTGGTAATCAATTGTATATATGTAACTTAGATAAATCTACAGTCGAAACATTACCATTGAATTTTGAATCTGATGAGAACGCTATGATGTTCGGAATCGGTAATAAACTTTACCTTACAAGCAAAGATGGTAAGGTTTATTTTCTGGAAAGCGGTACGTGGGAGTTTAAATATACGGGGATAAGTGAGCATTTTATAAACTCAGCTGCCGGTTTTGAGGATAATATTTTTATTGGAACCGACTCGGGATGGAGATATTATAAATCAAACGGGGTCATGGTTTACTCGCACGATGATACTGATGAAAACAGGGTAGAATGTACTGCCAGAAATATACTGGTAGTTTCTAAAAAGAATAAGATAGTCTTCCATAATTTGAATCTGTTCCAGGAAGCGGAGGGGTTTGTAATAAAGGACAAAGAAGATGCACTGCAGGAGATTTTTTCATCAGTTATTTCTTATAATGAAATTTATGTACTAACGAAGCAGGGTATACTTGCGGGATTTACGAATGACAAACTGAACATACACATTTAAAAAGCTAGTTAATGAAGAGTTTAATAAAAATATTTCTTTTAACGGTAGTATTTCTTACAGCCGTAAACGGGTACGCACAGAATAATTATGTATTCCTATTTGATAATTCCGGTAGTATGTCCGGGTATTACCGTGAGGCAAACAGCTCATTCAATTTATTCTCTCGTGCTTTAATTAAAAATTCAGTGAAACCGGATGACCATGCATCTGTGATGCTGTTTTCCAAGACAGATCCTTCACGCGGTATGCAGTCGCCGACAACAATTTATGACGGCAGCGGAAGCGACCTATCGCTTCCCCAGGTTATGTCCGAGTTCAAAATGATCCGTGGTGCTGATGGATATCTTGGGCGAACCGACCTTATCGAGGCACTGGATAAAGGAATTGCTAAACTGGATAACTCAAGGGGAATAATCTGGCTTGTAACGGATAATATTAACGACAACAGCGGAGCAGGGGACTCTTCTTTCCAGAATACACTCGATTTTTATAAGCGTCTAAGAACCGATGAGAACATCCGGAAGATATTGCTTTACCCAATTCCCGAAACAATAATCGAAGGAAGCGATACCGCAAAGGGGTATGTCGTTTATGGAATGGTGTATTCCCCGGAGCCATTGTCACAGCAGGAACTCGATGGCTACGATAAGATGCTCCGCGGCGTCGGGATCAAACAGAAAGCAATCACACTAAAGCCTCTCGATATTGGTACTATTGTGCTTTTGCCTAAAAGAACACAAAGCAAGATAGCGCCGGCGAAATTATACTATGATGGTAAGACTTTACGCGGATTTGATTTCGAAGAAGGGCAGCCCATCAAAGAAGTTTTCAATGACCTTTCA
>CALGOI010000054.1 GCA_937959065.1 uncultured Ignavibacteriota bacterium
TCCCCGTCTCCCTTTTCGACTACTGCATTTAATGCACCTGTCTTACCTGCCGATACATATGCAAAAAGAACGTCATCACCGTGTTTCCATACTGTGTCGATATTCGCGGCATCGGAAAATTTCGGCATCAGATCCTTGCTCACTAAAAACCTTCCGTTGAGAAACATCACGTCTTCATCTGGTACGTGGTTTACTATCCTGTCCGGGAAACACTCTCTTAAATAATCTGCCATGTAATTACGGCAGTGCATCGATACATTGTAACCCTGTCCCATCTCACGCTCCATCGTCTCGAATACAGTGCCGGCTCCGCACTTTATCGCGTAAGCAGTGCGAAGGTGTGTCAGAGGGTAGAGGTCCTTATAACCTTCATCTTCGAACATTATAACATTCATAATGCAAGCTCCTTGAATTTAGAATATTAAACTTCGGATGTTTAAAGTTAAAATAAAAAAGCCATCTTTTCTGGAAGATGGCTTTTAAGTTCTTTTATAATGCTTGTTACTAAGATGCTTCTTGTGTTTTCGCTTGAACCTTGCCGTATTTCTTCCTGAATTTCTCCACTCTTCCGGCGGTATCTACTATCTTTTGGGTACCGGTGAAGAAGGGGTGGCATGCCGAGCATATTTCCACCTTGATCTCCGGAACGGTAGATCGGGTTATAAAAGTCGCGCCACAGTTGCATTTCACTTCGCATTTGTAGTATTTCGGATGAAAATTCTTCTTCATTTTTGCCTGTTAATTCTGTTCTTTCGGTAAACAATAAAATTAACCTTATAAAAACATATTTTCAAGTAGATATATTTTCCCAATCTATACTGCCTCTTTACTGTAAAATAACTATTTTGTACGATACTTTTAGCTAAATGATTGATTTTCTTATTCAAATAATGGGTGTGGAATCGACCTCCGGAATGGAAAATTCCGTGGCTGAATTCATCAAAGACAACTACTTCCCCGAGGGCGCTGAGCTGGAAATACAGGACATCCCCAACGGAATGGTCAACCTTTACTATAAATGGGGAAATCCCGAAATTATCTTCTGCTCTCATTTTGATACAGTACCTCCGTATATTCCTCCCCGCAGAAAGGGAGATGTAATTTACGGGCGGGGCTCCTGCGATGCAAAAGGGCAGATAGCTTACCTTGCTGAAGTATGTAAACGCCTCCACGAAAAAGGTGAAACCAACTTCGGACTGCTGATGCTGGCAGGTGAAGAAGTCGGTTCTTACGGCGCGCATGTGGCAAATAAAGTCATCGAAGGATGCAAGTACGTTATCGTTGGGGAGCCTACTGAAAACAAGCTCATCAAAGCGCAGAAGGGTAACATGCTCGCCGAAGTTGAGTTCTTCGGTAAAGCGTTTCACTCCGGCTATCCTGAACACGGGGACAACGCCGTCCAGCGTATGATAGATTTCATCAACCGTCTTAACGCGCTCGAGTTTCCCGATGACCCGTTACTTGGCAAGACTACTTATAATATAGGCAACCTCTCCGCGGAGAATGCCCGCAATATAATTTCCGATTACGTCTCGATGAAGATATTTTTCCGGACAACCTTCCATACACACGATATACTTGTGAAGATGGTAAACGAAATTATCGATGACCAAACGAAGATAGAATTTGCTTATGGCGACCGCCCTATCGAGTTTCACACGGTCGATGGTTTTGAAACAGGCGTGGTGTCTTTCGGCTCCGATGCCCCAGAGCTGCCGAACCTCGGCA
>CALGOI010000055.1 GCA_937959065.1 uncultured Ignavibacteriota bacterium
TACCGTCCCGGAGGAAGTGATCGAAAGCTTTAAACTTAACCTGTACCAGGACGAAATATACTGCTTCACGCCAAAAGGTGACCTTAAGGTAATGCCCGCAGGCGCAACTGCTCTGGATTTTGCTTTCGAGATACACACTGAAATAGGCATGCACTGCATCGGAGCGAAACTCGACGGAAAGATCGTTAACCTTGATACGAAACTCAGAAGCGGTAGCCAGGTAGAAATTATTACATCAAAAAACCAGCATCCTAAGAAAGACTGGGAAAAGTTTGTAGTAACTCACAAAGCAAAATCGGACATAAGGAAATATTTCAATGCAGAGAAAAGAAAAGGTGCAGAGATTGGGAAAGAATTATGGGCAAAGAAATTAAAGAAGAAGAAAGTTCACATCAACGACGATACACTGTTAAAACTTATTCACAGGCTGAAGTTTAAGGACATACAAAATTTTTATTATATAATCTCAAAGTATGAGGATAGGGCTGATGAGGTGATCGAAGCCTATGAAGACAGGCAGAAACTTCAGGCAGAGACAAAACCCGAAATACCAACAAATGGACATTCCGAGGAAACCATATATCAGAAGTTCGTCGACAAAGCAAGGTCAAATGCTAACGGAATAAGTCTTAGCAACGGTCAGAGTGAAAATGAGTTGAAAGGATTGAAATACGAATTCGCGAAATGCTGTAACCCTATCCCGGGTGACGAAGTACTTGGCTTCATTACTAAGGGCGAAGGAATAAAAATACACAGAAAGAGCTGTAAGAATATCGTTAACTTATTCCTTCACGATCCGGGCAGGATAATCGAGATAAACTGGAACGATGATGGCTCTAACGAATTCACCGGCGGTATCAAAATTATCGGTGAGGACAGACCGGGTATGCTGAACGAGATAACAAATACAATACTGAAGAACTTCAACATAAACATTCAGAACGTGGTGATAAACAACCGCGGTTCGATGTTCGAAGGTACGTTTATATTAAACATCAAGAATCTTAAACAGCTCAATAAGATCATCGAGAAGATAAACAACCAGGAAGGTGTATTTAGTG
>CALGOI010000056.1 GCA_937959065.1 uncultured Ignavibacteriota bacterium
ATAGTATCCGCCGCTAGCCGCGATGGAGCCCATCGAAACGATAACGGGCTTACCTGCATCGCGGGTACGCTTAACAATTTCGTACATTTCCTGTGAGGCAGCAACTCCGCCACCGGGAGTATTAACGCGCAAAACAATTGCCTTGATGCTTTCGTCTTTACCGAACTTCTTAAACTGTCTAACAATGTCGGCAGATGAGAGGATCGTATAATCCAGATCGACAACTGCAATTTTGCCGCCGCTTCCTCCGCTCCGCTCTACATAGTAATCGTCAGTATCTATTTCAGTTACAGCTTTAGAAAATATAATGAACGAGCCGGCAACAACAAGCAGTCCGAAAAATACAAGAACAAGCATAATTCCAATAAACCATTTCCATCCGGAATTATCCTTTTTCGTAATGACTGTATTTGTTGTCGCGTTCAAATTCGTTAAAATCCTATTGGTTTAGAGCATCGAGCTTTGCCTGGGCTGCATCTTTTTTATCCTGCATACCTAGGGCATCATAAGCACTGATCATCAATCCGTAAGTATCTATTAAAATTCCTTTATCTGTAGTTTGTGAAACCAGTAATTCCGCTTCAGCTACAGAATTGTTAAGGTTTTCCCTGGCTTCTTCATTTACACCTGATTCAGCAGCGATTGCTTCAGCAATCTTGTAATGAGAGAATGCTTTAAATAATCTTGCAAGGTGTAAATTCTGATCGTCTGTAGGCAGATAGTGTAATGAGGTAACTTTTGTGAAAGTTTCGATTGCTTTGTCATAATTTGCGGCATCATAATCTCTTTTACCTGCATCAGTGAGGATCTTTGCAATTTGTTTAGCATCCTGAGGACTTTTTGTTTTCTCAAGGATGTTTTGGTAGATAGTCAATGCTTCATTAGTTTTTCCCAGTATAACATAAGTATCAGCTAACATCTGTTGTGAACCGACGCTATCCGGGAAGATAGTTGTAGTTGCAATAAAGAAATTGGATGCGTCATTAAAACCTTTCATTCCGGCATCTTTATCAGATTTATAAGTCTCGATAGCCGCGTTGAATTTATTTATACCTGTATTAAACTTTTCGATATAGTAATTTTGAATATCAGGACCAAAAGCACTTGAAACACTTAAACTTTTCTTTAGAGCCTCACCGCCTTCCTTATACTTGCCGGTTTCGATCAATGATACACCAAGCATATACCAACCTTCAGCATCAGAACTGTTTTTAGCAAGACCTTTCTTTAATTCTTCAGCAGCCTTTTCATATTCTTTCTTTTGGAAAGCGATTTTACCAGTGTTTGTTTCTGCTGAAGCGCAACCAAATAAATATATACTCGCAGAAAATAACGCGATAATAAGTGAAGAATAAACTATTCTATTGAGATTCATAATTTCTCCCATGAGGGTTAACTTTTATTAAAATATTATATAATATATAAAAAATTACAATTTTATTCAATTTATGAATTTGATGTAACTTTTATTTTTTTCATATGATAAGCACTTTTGGCTTAAGAATTATCTTTAAAAAATGTATTTTTTGTGTATAATTAATAATAACATAACCATATATAATGGCACAACAATTTTCATTCGATATAGTTTCAGAAATTGACATGCAGGAGATTGATAACGCAGTAAACCAGGCTTCAAAAGAGATTCACCAGAGGTACGATCTAAAGGATACAGGCAGTAATTTTGAGCTAAACAAAGGAGATAAAAAGATAACAATTACGTCAAAAGATGAATATACATTAAAAACAGTAGTAGACGTACTTCAAAATAAGATGATAAAAAGAGGAATTTCGCTAAAAGCATTAAAATACGGCGAAGTAGAACCGGCAACAGGTGGAACAGTAAGGCAGATTGTGGAATTACAATCCGGCATAAGCAAAGAAAATTCAAAAAAATTAGTTAAGCTTATCAAAGATTCGAAGCTTAAAGTACAGGCTGCAATACAGGACGAGCAGGTCAGGGTTTCGGGTAAAGCAAAAGATGATCTACAGGAGGTTATTAATTTAGTAAAAGAATCAAAACTGGATTTTGCTACACAATTCGTTAATTATAAATAACTATGACGAAATGGTTTATATCCATATTGGTTAGTTCTGTTCTGCTTATCATTTTTTTGGGGAAAGTTTCATCTCAGGTTGAGCCAACAACAAAGACCAATAGAGTGATAAGGACAGTGGTCATTGACGCCGGTCACGGCGGTAAGGATCCTGGCGCTATCAGCAAAAGCGGTGTTTACGAAAAGGATATTAACCTTCCAATTTCTCTTAAATTAAGGGAATTACTGGAGAAGGAGTACGATGACATCGAGGTGGTTATGACAAGAACTGACGACCGTTTTATAGAGCTGCATGACCGGGGTAGAATAGCTAATGCAAATGGGGGTAATTTATTTATCAGTATTCATTCTAATTCCAAAAAACTGGATGATTATGAACATAAAACCGGATTTGAGATATACTTACTGGACCTTGTAAGAAAAGACAGGGCAACCGAGATCACACAGAATGAGAATTTGTTCTTACAGAAGAATGATACTATGCCGGCACCGGATTTTTTTGCAAGTGCATTGATGGAGAGCGCGAATCTAAAAATAGCACACAGGTTTGCAAATATATTAAAGACCGAGATGTCAAAAGGAACAGAGATGTATAACAGGGGAGTAAAGCAGGATGCATTTGTTGTATTATACGGAGCATCAATGCCGGCAGTACTGGTTGAATGCGGGTTTTTGACGAACGAGGATGATGTAAAGTATTTAACTTCAGAAAAGGGACAGAACGAAATTGCAGTAGCGATTTACAAAGCAGTCAGGTTATTTAAATTCGATTACGATTACGAGAACAGCAGGTATTAATAGATTATAAAATCATTCAATAAAAAAAACCCCGTCATAAATGAACGGGGCTTTTTTTTACTTTCAACTTCCAATTCTCACTAA
>CALGOI010000057.1 GCA_937959065.1 uncultured Ignavibacteriota bacterium
AGAAAAATACCGTCTGGTAACTTACACTATGTCCGGCGGCATTAAGGAATCGGAAGAATATCTATCAATAAGATTAATGTACAGGGGTGTACCGTACAATTATGCTGCGGGTGACCACGACCAGGATTACAACCAGAACTTATTCGAGGATAAGAATGGAAATAACGGTTATGTGGTTTCAGACGGAATAACAGCTATGCTGTTGATTGGTGATAACGTTACAAGGACTGAATATACAGACATAGACGCGGGGAGTTTCATCTATGATAATAACGGAGAGCTGTGCTTTATTGCTAAAAACGGAGCATTATTTTACAGCGGACCCGGAAATGAGTTCGTAGTACAGGGAGATAAAAAATACGCATCATTCGATTATGTTTATTCACCGATCCAGTTCACCTCATCGAATGTTCCTGTTTACACATCTGTCGATTATATTAATGATTACCAGTCGATTTATTCTCTTGTAATTGGTGATGAAATACAAAAAGCATACAGGGATAAAGATAAGAAGCTAGCCGGACCTGAATTCACAGGCGGTGTATATGATGTTCAAATTCAATCAGACGGAGATATTACCTATTACGGCTCGGTCTTCGACCAGTCTACTGAAGGCAGGGAAGCTGTGATGTATAATACTGCTTATGTAGTGAACGGTGTAATGAGCGAACTTTACCCCGGGTTAGGTGGAGTAAAGACCAACAGCAAGGGTGAATCCATCAGCGTTATAAGCCCGGACGGAGACTACTATTCGCAGGATTTGATTAGACTTAACGGAAAGAAGGGAAAGATAAACAAAGAGAACTTCACTTCGATAGTAGACTACGGTTTTACTCCAAAAGGTGACATTTATTATGTGGGCATGAAGGAAGGGAATTATGAGCAGAGGATAAAGCCGGAATACCAGTTATATATCGACGGATTATTGATTGGGAAGTACGAGATGATGCTGTATCAGGGCATGGGGGATAGCTATGAACTGGTCAAATTCAACGATAAAGGAGATTATGCCTTCGCGGTAAGTAAATTTTATTATTATGAGGATTACCCGGAAGAGCAGGTCCCGGATGCCTCAGCTTATGTCATTACAAATACAGGTAAACAGGATCCAAAAATTATGGTACCCGGAATAACCAAGACGGATTTTGATTACATTGAATACTTATTCTATACTACGAATGGAAAGTTGTTTTATAATGGTGGAATCAGTAATTATCCCGAGAATATTACATATTCTCAACCGGTCATTGACGGGCAATCTCCGGGAAATATTTATAATTCAATTGCTAATGTTCATTACGACAAGTTAAGTAATGTACTTACGTTTATCGGCGGCAGGGATAATAAGCTATATAACGTAAGAATTGATTTTAATTAGGTTTTTTGGGGAGGCATAGGTTTTTTAGCGCTTCCCATGAGTAGATACCGGTCTTGTGCCCGTCTTTCCAGATGATCTGGATGGCGTAGTTGCCTACCGGTTCTATTTTATCGATCTTATAAAAGCCCGTCGGTTTGTACGGGCTTTTTATTGGTATATAGTTATTGAATATAACACTTTCTCCCTTACAGCTTACGCATGGACACTCATCGCGAAGAGTTTTCATCGAAATTTCATATTCCTCGCCCGAGTCCCAGGTAAATAATATCGATTCATTTTCGGTTCGTTTTATTTTTGTAATGAATTCCATCAGGCGCACTCGACTCCTTCCTGTTTATTGGTTATAGGTAAACCGTCATCGTTAGTGTTTACGGGTTTTACTTCGATCATTTTATCCGGTTTTGTATCGCGAAAAAATTTAAAAACCAGTGCAACATTCAAAAGCATTATTAATCCAGCAAAGAGGAATACATATCTATTTATGAAGTAATATGTCAGGGCGATGGTTAGCAGCGGTCCTAGAAGATTACCGAGCAGCGTAAAGCTTGAAGCAATACCCATAATACCTCCGCGGCGTTCCTCGGCTATGTTTTTTGTGATATATGAATAAAATACCGGTACGATACCGCCTATACAAAATCCAAGGAAAGCTCTTACAGGATACAAAAGAACGATATTAAAAACGAAAGGATGGAGGATAAACGCGACTGCTGCTCCCAGCATAGCGACGATAAGATTCTTGCGAAAGCCCCTACGGTCATTACGGTTGCCCCACCACGGGGACGAAATCACTGTAAAAGCCCCGGTAATTCCGAACAAAGTACCTGCAATCGTCGAAACATACCCGGTGTCCAGGTCAAATGATTCTACATATAGAGCGAATATCGGCTGCGCCATGAAGATTGCCATCTGTACAGCCATCACTGAGAGCATTGCAAAGAGGACTTTCTTCTTTTGGAAAACATAACTGTAATTCTGGAAAACTGTAAACGGTTTCTGAGTTTTCGTAGATTCAGGTTCTTTGACATTAATAAGTATCAGGACACCACTTATGAAACAAATTCCAGACGTTATAAAAAATACCGTACTGTAATGAAATACATCCGAGAGCACTCCGCCTATAACGGGACCAATGATAGTGCCCGCTGATATGGATGTCTGTAGAATCCCTATTGCATATCCTGATCGCTCACGTGGAGCAGAAGAAGTAACAAGCGCAAGAGCTGCGGCAATGAATCCACTGACGGCACCCTGAATCATCCTGAATAATACCAACTGATAGACATCACCGGCGAATCCAATCAGCATTTGAGACAGGGCAAGCCCGAAAATCGCACGCAGTACCATAGATTTCTTCCCGAATCTATCGCTGAGAGCACCCCATATCGGGGTCATTATGAACGCCATAATAAATGTGCCTGCGAAAGCCAGGCCGCTCCATTTTTCTATTTCGGTTAGGTCTGTAACTCCCAGTTCACGGACGTAAAATGGCAGAAAGGGTATTACCATGCTCATCCCGATCATTGCGATGAATTGAGCTATCCATATCGAATATAAATTCTTACGCCAAATCTCCATATAAAAACGTCAGGGTTATCCGAATCAAGTATAAAAACAGAT
>CALGOI010000058.1 GCA_937959065.1 uncultured Ignavibacteriota bacterium
AAGTACCAAGTGCTATAAAATAGTAATAGAAAATAAAAAACACCAAGATAAGATAAAGGCACTAGAGGCTGATATTAAGATATACTTTAAAAATGAACAGACACTTCAAAAAGCAATCGTTAAATCTCAGGACCTTGCTGATGAAATTGTTGGAAATGCCAAGAAAAAAGCTGAATTATTGCTAAAAGAAGCTGAACTTAACGTAAAGAATTACAAACAGAATCTTGAAGAAGAGATTATACAAAAGCGCCAGGAGCTTGAGGAAATCAAGTTGAGGAATGAAAGATTGGTTGAAGAAGTTAGAGGATTTATCGAGGAAAAACTTGGCGACTTTGACGAGTTCTTCAAAAGCCACAAGATATATAAAATGGAGCTTGCCTCCGGCTTCAAAACTTCACGTGAATCAGTAGATTACGACGAAGAAAATGAATCAGAGATTCACGAAATCGAAAGCGGTATTAAGCTGAATCCAAATACAAGTAATTCAGAAACTGAGGGGGTTCAAAATCCAAATAAACCTTTCGACGATAATTTTGAAGTCAAATAACGGCTTAGCCCAGAAGCAGTCAATATTAATGCGTTTTAATTTTCTTCAGCATTGTATAGATTGTCATACTCAACCTTCAATTATCCAATCCTTTGATAAGGAACGAATTATCTATTTTTTTGTATAAATTTGTAAGAGAATCTATTAACTAACTGGCAAAATGATAACAAATATCCGGACATTTATAATTGCAATTACTTTATCACTTATCGCATCCGGCTACTCCAATGCTCAGAATATTGCTGCAGATAATAATCCAAATTCCAATCAGCCAAAAGTTGCTACACAAAAGTTCGAGGTTGAAACTCAAAGCATTACTGAAGCCGATGAAAGCATGGAAATTTATCTTAAAGATCACTTTCCTATTATCTCCGATAAAGCTTTAGAGGAAGTAATCACTTCAAGAGAATATAAAGTTGAACGTATTGTAGAAGGAGTCGATACTTCGGGGAAAGATACCACATACAGATATAAATATTATTATGAAGTTGGTAAAAATTATCTTGTAGACACCGCCAGAATTATGTGGCAGCTAAATATACCGGAATTCCGCTCAAGGATATTCCAGTTTTATGATAACGATACCATATTAATTGATACCTGGAATAATGTAGTCGGAACAATAAGTGATAAAACATACACCGGATATTTTGCTGCTTACAAATTGCGAAACTGGCCATCATGGAAGGATCCTGATCCAAAGAAAGCGCATCTGAATGCGACTCCTCCCGGGCCGAATAACCCACTGGGTTTATTTGTTGTTCACTATGATGAAAACTCATTGAGATATTTCCATGGCACAAATAAGAACCATCTTGTTTATGAAGAAAAACGCGACCTTTCTCATGGCTGTGTAAGAAATGATAACGACAATATAGCCAAGATGAAGGAATTTATTATCAAGAGAGTCGTTAAAAAAGACGATCTTTCCGGTTGGCTCGACAGCAAGAAATCAATGATATATATGATAGATGAAGCTGACAAATTCCCGGTAGAGATCATATACAAGACCTTTGATATTAATTCAGACAGTTTCGGACCTTATATAGAATTTTACAGGGATATTTATAACTACAGTTCAGGTAAAATAAATACTCAATTAAATGAGCCTTCACTTATCACTCTTACTTCGAAGGAAAACATTATTGAAGAATTCAGAAAAGAATTTAATAAAGGAATTACTGTTGATGAACTGAGTTTGATTATAGACAGATTATTAAAAGATAAGAAAAACTACACTAAGTACTACTTCGCCGATCTAAAGGCAAAGTACCTGTCCAAATAAGTTTAGAAGCTTTCGTCCCTCCACTTGGTGATCTTCCATTTATCATCAGGTGAGGGCCGATTTAGCGTAAAGTCCGCAAATCCCGTTAAAGAAATTATATCATTGGGATTAAAAGTAATCGTTAAGTTAAACCCCCTTTTAACAGAGTAGTTAACCGAATCACCTGCCTGGTAAATAATGTTATTCCAGATCACTTCCAGACGCTGAGAATTATTAAAAAGGCCGTTGGTTGCCCTCATTTCAGTTGGACGGTCCCAGCTAACATCAACACCTGTTTCATAATCGCGGTAGGTAAATATAAAATTATCGGCAAGCAGCTCGCCGTAAACAGTAGTATCTTTAAAAGTATAGCTGTACTGGAAATTCTGAAATACCCCCTCGATGGTTTTCTGATCTGTTAATATGCTTGAAGGAGATGAGGTATCGAGTTTAGGCGAGAATATATTATCACAGGAATAAAAACTTCCCGCTGTTAAAATAAAAAATATCAATATATGACGTTTTCTAATCAATTAGCAAACCCCGCTTTTAAAACACTCCATGTAGTATCCTGAGGATTATTTTTAAAATCATTCCATTGCTGGATAGCCCAGAAATTATTATCATTAGGGACCAGTATGAATCTCAGCTTACCCTTAACTTGTTTGGGCACAGTCTTTCTGGAATGATTGAAAACAACCAGGTAATCGGAATCAAACACAGCGCTGTCAAGCGATGTAAATACCTGCTCGTTGGAAATAAAGAATGTAGATGATGCGCCTGCATCAGTTAACGCAATTAAATTCGTATAGAATGTCCTTTCTTTGTTAATATCCCAATTATTTAATATTGGATATTGCACCAGCGACTCTACATCAGCATTGAACATATATGGCTGTGAAGCAGTAAATCCCGTGTCGACAAAACACTGCATATAGTTGTTGAGATTTTTCTCTGCTATTGCAAACTGCATGTTCTGAATTACTATGTCATATGATGTTGGAGGAGTAAAATTTGAGCGAGGGTCTTCCGGGGGCTCAACTGTACGTGTACTGAATAAATCGCAACCAGCCAGCAGACTTACAATTATTAACACACCTAATATGTTATAATTTTTGTGCAAAAATTATAATTCTTTTCGATTTCTTTAAATTATAAGGATTTCCGAAATAATCACCATATTTATTGATTATCTTTAAATTAAAACTCCTAAAAGCCGTTTCCAGTTCGGAATAAGTATATAATTTCAATACTTCCTTAAAATTAAGTTCATTTTTCCAGCTGACAATCCTGATCTTTTTAGTAACAAAATCACCCTTTATCGACCGCCGTTGATGCATTATCTCATTTCCGATCTTATTCCTGGAATATGGCACAAGATTATCTATCAGGTATTCCTTGTTTAAAAAGTCCAGCACGAACCATCCTCCTTTTTTAATGGAACGTGCCGCATTATCTACTACGGTGAAATTCTCTTTATCGTCCTCAAAAAAACCAAAGCTAGTAAAGAGATTCACCGCCAGAGCAAACTTTCCTTTGAAATCGAAATGACGCATGTCCTTAATTAGGAAATGTGCTTTGAGAGGTTTTTCGGGGGCTTTCTTACAGGCTGATTTTGCTTCGCTGATTAAATATTTTGAAAGGTCAAAGCCAGTTACGTCATAACCTCTTCGGGCAAGTTCAAGTGAATGCCGGCCGGCACCGCAAGCAATGTCTAATACCTTATCACCTTTTTTAATGGGAATTGTGCGCTGGATGAGATTGACAAGATTTCTGGCATCCTCGTCATTGCGGTGTTTGTACAGCTTTAAGTAAAATTTACTTGAGAACCAGTCTTTATACCACATTATTAAGCGTTTACTCTGCCTTCAATTGCTTTTGCCAATGTTACTTCATCAGCAAACTCAAGATCTGCACCGATGGGAATACCTCTGGCAATACGTGTAACTTTCAAACCAATAGGTTTAAGAAGCTTGGTAATGTAAAGTACAGTAGTTTCTCCCTCCACATTAGGGTTCAGCGCAAGAATTACTTCCTCAACTTTGTCGTCATCACCTCCAAGGCGGTGCAGCAGTTCTTTTACCCTTATGTCAGCGGGGCCGATTCCTTCGAGCGGGGATATTCTTCCGTGAAGTACGTGATAAAGTCCTCTGTACTCGTTCGTCTTTTCAATAGCATATACATCATGAGGTTCTTCTACAACACAAATCACTCCCCTGTCTCTTTTGGGAGAGGAACACACCCTGCAAACTTCATGTTCGGTGATGTTACAGCACACGTTACAGAACCTGATCCGGTCTTTAGTATTGGTAAGGGATGCCGCGAATTTTTCCACCTCTGATTTTGGCTGCTTTATTATGAACATGGCGAGCCTCTGTGCAGTCTTTCTGCCAATTTGCGGGAGTTTCGCGAACTCCTGTATTAATTCCTCTAATGAATCGGATGAATTCGTCATATCTATTACATTCCCGGTAAATTTAATCCCGGTATATTTGGAAGCATTCCGGTAACTTTGGACATTTCATCATTAGCCATTTTTTGCGCGCTTTCGAGAGCTTTGTTAACCGCAGCTATTACAAGGTCCTCGAGCATTTCGGGTTCGTCAGGGTTAATTATTTCCTTTTCTATCTCTATTTTCATTATCTGGTTTTTACCATTGGCAGTAACTTTCACCATTCCTCCGCCGGATTCTTCAGTAACTGTTTTATTCTCAAGTTCCTGCTGGATCTTGTCCATTTCATCCTGCATTTTTTTCATTTGCTTGAGCATTCCCTGCATTTGTTTCGGGTTCATTGATTTCTCCTTATTATTTAAAAATTTAAATATTCATTCCAAATTTTGAAAAGCTCACCTTCAGCAATTGCATCCTCAGCTGCATAATCAGCGATCTTTTTAAACTCTTTATTATTAAACAACTCCGTAATCATTGCTCCTTTTACACCATCATCTTTTGGGCTCTTGATTCCAAGACGCTTACAATAAAAATCCAGTGTAAATTTCCTTCGCGCTCCAAAAGGTGAATGCCGGTGAAAAGTAAATTCTTTTAACAAATCTATGTGGTAATCATTGAAGCTGTAATCTCCGCCTTTCATGAAATTGAATGATGGTTTTACACCCAGCTCAAATGATTTAAGCATAAGATATGGACAATCGAACTCACGGCCATTAAAAGTAACGAACAGATTATAATTCTTAGCCCTGACTATCTTCCAAAATTGCTCTACGATTTCCTTTTCATTGCCCTGTACATAGGTCATATTTTCACGTGCCGGTAATATCTCGGGCTCTTTATCACAGTTAAGAAGAACGCACCCCTTTTCATCGTTCAGATCCCAGAGTGATATTGCCGCGAGTACCGAAGTAAACGAGTTAAAGATAAGACTTTCGATCGTTCTCTCCCTCGATTCATCGTCCTTTGCGTATTTAAGAAAGTATTCTTTAGTTTCCTCATCAAAACTGGTTTCGAAGTCCAGCGCGGCGACCTCAATATCAAAGACCAGTATTTTTCTTCTCTCTATCTCGATCATCAGATCTCAAAAATTGTTTCAGCATTTAATCTAATGGTTTCATAACTGAAAAACGGCTCACCAAATTCTCTCTTTATTTTAAATCCATAATGCCGAGCACGTGCTTCGATCTCTTTTAAAAATAACTCACTGCTAATCAACGTACCTGGTTCATCTTCATTACCTTTATAATCCGGGTTGAAAAATTGCGATCCGTATGCTTTTATCGCTTCCATCTTCTTTTCAAATGTATCGGAAATATCCATAATAAAAGAAGCCGGAATTTCATACGCCTGCTGGTAATAAAAAACTTTCACCGGTCTATAGTGCGATTGTTCGGTATCGATCTTAATTAATCCTGAATAGAATGATGCTTCCCTGATAAGATTACTGGCATTAATGTGATCCGGATGCCTGTCAAGCGGATATGGAGCGAATACTATCGTTGGAGTATACTTCCTTATTAAGGATATCACTTTTTCACGAGATACTTCATCATTAACAATATTGCCATCCTTTAGTTCAAGATTTTCTCTGATCGAGATTCCAAGTATTTTCGAGGCGTTCTCTGTTTCTTCTTTTCTTAACTCAAGATTTCCTCTCGAACTTAGTTCAGCCAGTGTAAGATCGACTATTCCCACCTTTCTGCCTGAATTTACAAGCTTTGCGACTGTACCGCCGCAAGACAGTTCTATATCGTCAGGATGTGAGCCAAAAAATAGTACGTCAAGCTTTTCTTCCAAAAATCCGAATTATTCTATTTTATATAAAGATATTGAGATAATATTTAAATTAAATGATAATAAAAAACCCGCCGGATAGCGGGTTTTCATCAAGGATTTGTAAGGAGAAGTAAATAAATGATACTTATTTATCAAGTACCATACGATTTTAATAATTCCCGGGCTATCATAACCCGGTTGATTAAAGGAAAACTATTTAATTAATACCATTCGTTTTGTTTCAACAAAGGTGTTAGCATTAATTCTGTAGAAATAAATTCCGCTTGGGAGTGATGATGCATCAAACGAATAATTGTATTTACCCGGTTGAAGTTGAGCATTAACAAGCTGCTTTACTTCCTGTCCAACGGAATTATAAATTGTTAGTGACACATCTGATGCCTCCGGAATATCAAAAGCAATTGTTGTAATTGGGTTGAATGGGTTCGGGAAGTTCTGGTTTAAAGCGAATACCTGTGGTATTATACTTGTATTAATATTCAATCCGGTTACCAGCATTGTTTGAAAATTCCACACTGCTGAATATGGTCCTTGCCCTGCTTCATTAGAAGCAGTGACTCTCCAATAATATCGTGTAAACGAATTTAATACACCCGGTGGAATTGTGAAATTTGATTCTGTTAGTCCTGAAGAATCAAGCTTAGTAAAGTTAAAAGTTGAATCACTCGATATTTGTATTCTGAAAGACTCTGCTGATGCAATGTCTAGCCAGTCCATATCAAAAGTAAGATTTAATCCCACGGTACCGCTCGGAGGTGATACGAGTACCGGCGCGGAGGGAAGTTGTATTGCTGTCCTGAAGGTCCATTTCTGAGACCATTCTCCACTTTCACACAAACTTTTTCCTCTTGCTCTCCAATAATACCAGGTATAATTATCCAATCTTCCAGCCGGTATCGTATATTCCGAAATACTTAGTGTATCAACACTTACTACAAGATTTGAGAAAGTTGAATCCGTTGCGACTTCAAGTTCATATTCAATTGCATTTGTTGCATCTGCCCAGTCGAGTGTTGGTGTCAATGGAACATTTACAACATTGTTAGCAGGAACGGATAAGCCGGTCGTTCCCGGTGAAGGTACTACTGTTGTAAAGTTTCTTGTGCCTGACCACCCTCCTGATCCAACTTCGTTAGTTGCCATAACCCTCCAATAATATTTAGTATTTAAGTCTAATGTACCTGAAGGGATATCATAGTGAGTATTTGTAATATTATTGAGGTCAATAAGTGTTGTGCTGAAATTTGAATTCAAAGAAAGCTGTACCCTGTAGAATGCTATCGGATCCGGCACTGCATTCCAGTCCAGTCTTACAGTTAAAGATTGACATGTGGAATTATTACCCTGAGCTGTTTGCCCCGGCTGCTGAGGAAGCAGCCAGCCTCCGGTTGTTGTTCTTCTTATTGTACCAAAATCACCAACCGCTACCCCGTGAGTGATAGTAGTAAAATGAACACTTCTTAACCAGTCTGTTGTGTTGCTAACCTGTGTTTTGAAATTTGCCCCGTTGTCAGATGACCTTCTTATAGTTCCGTTATCACCTACTATTGTTCCGGTATTCATATCAACAAAATGCATTCCGCTTAACCATCGGCTTGTTCCGCTGGACTGACTTGACCATGATGAGCCTCCATTGGTGGATTTTCTCATTGCACCGAGTTCGCCGGCTGATAACCCTTTATCATTATTTACAAGGAACACTGCAAACAGATCACTGCTCGTCCCGCTAGTTACATTAGCCCATGTGGAACCGCCGTTTGTAGTTCTCAAAGTCATTCCTGATAATCCAACAATTAACCCGGTACTTGCGTTTTTGAATCCCATTCCCATTAGGTTGATATTTGTACCGCTGGATATCTGTGTCCAGTTATTACCTCCATTAGTTGTCCTCATGATGATTCCATACCATCCGGAAATAAGTCCCGTACTTGAATTCGAAAAGTATATGCCATTCAATACCGATGCATTGATTCCGGTATTAACCGTACTCCAGTTATTTCCTCCATTAAGAGTTTTTAAA
>CALGOI010000059.1 GCA_937959065.1 uncultured Ignavibacteriota bacterium
CCTCCGGATCCGCAAGCATGGTCATGGACTGTTATCCGTCGGCCTTCCTGTTTTGACTTCTCGATGTTGTCACTGATATCACCCAAGATGCAGAGCGCCATCGCTTCAGCAACGGGTATGGGAGTAAAAAATTGACCGAACGCCTTGGACTTCGATATTGAGGCAATTTCCTGATACACACACCCGAGGTAATCCCAAATGTTGTAATCGAAACAAAAGGCGCTCAGGAGCTTGCCGAATACATCGCTAGCAGCCATCACCGCCCCTCTCTCCATCGAGTTCACAGTATTCATGTACTCGTCCTCTTTCATGTTCAGCACGTAGTCTGCAATATCGAGGATCTTCTGAAATGAGTTATTCCATCCGCCGAAATAGTGATAGCTCTTCTCGATAATCTTTGTAATTTCAGCCGAAGTTCTCATCGCATCACCCTGTGGAACTACCGGCCTGGTCCATTCGTCCATATATTCAACTGGCGCTTCGGTTTGGGCCTGCGCTATTGGGTTATCGCTAAAATTCAGTTCGAGTTGATTAAACAAGCTCTAAAGGCCTCCTGTCCGTGTAATATTTCGGAAACGCGCTGTACGTTCTTCCGTGAAGCTGCCGGCCTCCCCAGCTATTATTAATCTTCTTCCTACCTCCGTTCTGCTTGTGAAAAAACGGGATTCGATACAGATTGCACTGGAACTGTATCCTTCTGAACCACTCTGTCTCAGCGGGCCGAGGTTTATAGCCGCTCTCCCCTCCCGATATAACCCAATCGACCATACCGAGCTCGAATTCGACGAGTAAATCAAGCGGACCCAATGCGGGCTCATAACTTACAAATCTTATTACGGCGGGGATTTGATTAAGCACATGGATCCGGTCCGTATATTCCTGAGATTCCACACTGACGCCCAGCCATACATTCGGATATCCTGACTCTCCCCAATCATCCGGGAGTCTGTCCGCGATATTCTCCGGCCTCTTGGTCAGCACCTGATAATCAAGATGCGGAGTATTTTTGATAACCTCCCAGGCATCCGCCCTCCAGTCGTCAGCTTCTTCGATAAAGAAATCGCTCAGCGAGTTGACAAAAACCTTCGCAGGATCCTTCCATTTCATGGGAGTCGTGAAACCTTTAGCTCTGGTTACCGTTTTAAAATCCCGACCGAAACGGGTCATATCCCGTTCGGCATAGCAGTATTTACAACCGGGAGAGACTTTCTTGCACCCGTACCAGAAGTTATGAGTCTTATCCGTCCACTCGATAGCAGTCGTTTCACCCACGGTCGCGCGCCTCGCTTTTTTCCTTCATTTTGTCCCGACACTTTTCACATCTAAGCACACCCCGTTCCAACCGGAGCTCGGGAGCCAGCTCTCCACATTCCTCGCAATTAGCCCTGTAACCTCTTGAATAATCTTGAAGTCTGTTATAATCCGGCATTACTCGCATATCTCCTTAACGCCCTCGTATACCCCGCGGACGTAGTTTGAATCTTCTCTCAGCAGTATCTCCCTTTGTTTCAGCAGCTCCGCGTTCTGCTCGTCTACGCAGCGGAACGCCGTGCACTCCTCGTCCGGCTGTACGAACAGGACCGGCGGCAGGACTGGCTTTCTCCGGAGCTCGGGGAACGCGCACTTCCTCTCTATCACTACCGGCTCCGGCGGGAGCGGCATACAGCACCAGAGGCCCAGGCAGAAGCCGACAAGCAATCCCACGAATGTCAGAAACCAAAAGACATTGTTTACGCCTTCAAACCGCATCAGTAGTTCTCCTCTTTGAAAAAATCGTCAAAGTCCTTCTCCTCGTCCGCCTTAGCTTTTTTCTCGGCCTCAAGGGCGGCGTTCTTCTCGACGAGCTCCGCGTTCTTTGCCTGCGTCTCGTCCGCTTCCCTGTAGGCTTGCTCGATTCCTTTTTCCTTCCCGCCTCCCCAGATCGAGCTTATAATCCTCCACACCGGCCCTGCGTACGGTGCGAGAAATCCTAGAATTTTCAGAAGAAATGCTGTCATGTGTATTCCTTTTAGCCAGGGGACTCCCGGACCGTTAAGCCCGGGAGCCTAGCAAAGCCCCGGCAAGGTGCGATCACCTGCTGCTCCTGTCCTTCGGCAGAAGGTACAGGTCCATTCGCTCAAAATCCTCACGTTTCATTTTCTTTCTCTTCTCGTCCCATTTGACCTTATTCAGTCGCCAGATCCTCCAGTGGGCTTCACTGTTTTCCTGCACGTATCTTCTGTACGCCGCCTGGTTTATATCAAGACACTGGGTTTCCGACAGGCCCGGACTGGACATTGTCGCATTCTGCAGGAGCTTGATGTTCATTTCTCTGGCTTCTCGGCCGGTAATCCTTCCTTCTCTCTTCTCCTGGTCCCTCGCGGCCACGAGGCTCATGGCGTACTGCATGAGATCGTCACCGTATTCCTCAACGCACCAGGCGAATATCAGCTTCCACAGAGGCCAGAGCTTTATAATCCATCCGATCATTACTCGGTCGCCCCTTCAGTCTCCGGGCCCAGGTAGGCGTTAAGGCCCGTCTCTATGCCGGTCGACACCGCCCCCGCGTATATGACCGCGTCCTCGGGTATGTCCACCTCGAGGAAGTAGATCTCGATTATTCTCGCCACGGTGGTAAGCGTCCTCAGTATCCTCGCCGTGTCGTCGCTCGCTACCAGGGTGAACCTCTCGTTCATCCTCTCGAACAAGCCGCCGAGCGATTCGGCCACGTCACCG
>CALGOI010000060.1 GCA_937959065.1 uncultured Ignavibacteriota bacterium
TCAAAGATCTTACTTGAGGTAATTTATTTACTATTGCTACCTTGTTAAATTCATCAAGATATTTCTGGAATTCAGAATTAATGGTTTCATTTTTTAATTCTTCTTCATCTTCTTTCTTTATCTTCCTCTTCTTCTTCTTACTTTCCGAAGGATAACTAAACCATTTAGAAGGGTTATCAAACCATTTGTAAAGGTTCGGAAGGGTTTCTTTAATGTATGTTTTAACACTATCATTTAAAGAATTAAAAAAGTCTACTGCGGATTTTAACATATTGTCATTATACTTTTGGTTTTTTACAAAATTTGATAAGATAATATGATTTTCGTAGTAAAAAACTTTTTTATCTTTGGAAAATCTCTCAATACATTTATTAACTACATCAGGTTCAATATCAGTATCATAAGAGATTTTTCTTAGAGCTATCTGATATATCCCGGAAAGGTTTACAAGTGTATTAGTTAAGAGATATATAAAAATTAATTTTTCATCTTTATTTAATTCCGTAATGTAGGGATCATCCCAAAACTGAACTGATACGCTCCTTAATTTAGACTTCATTAATTTTACCCCTGTAATTTTTATTTTTTAGAATTACAACTCCTACAAAGTATTTGAAGGTTATCGTATGAGTTTAGAAATTCAAATTCACATTTACCAATACTACAATCATAAACAGATATTATGTGATCCACTGTTAGATTATCAGTAGCACCGCACTCAGTGCATTTACTATCACATTTATCCATAATCATAGTTCTGACATCTACCCTTTTAATAAATACATCAGAGATATTCCGCATTGCTTTATACCTCTTTTTAGAATCGTGGCTATCTATCTTATTTTTGTTTCCAATAATCCTGATATTTGGTTTTGGAAAATCGATTTTGTTAAGTCTAGCCATTTAAAATTTACCCCTAAATTTTATTTTAAAGATTCTATACATCTTTCAATTAAAAATTCCATTGCAGGCGGTGTTACCGCATTACCGCATTGTTTAACCTGATCCCTTGAATTTCCTAGTACCTGATAATCTTCATCAAATGCCATTCCTAATTTTACTTCGTGTGGTTTTAGCATCCGGTAAAAGCAATCTTCTATTTTAGGTACTTCATAATTAATTAAACTCAATCTATCAACTGTAGGAATTGTATCTGTGGGTTCTGTTATATGTGATATTTGTAATCCATTATAATTATATGCCAAAAACGATTTAAAAGCCTCGGAAGTAATTAAACCATGATAACTTTTTGTAGTAATAGTTGATAAATGTTCATTGATGTTACGGGATTTACTTAATCCTTTGTTCTCAACAATGAATGGAGTTAATAAAGCATGATGATTACCCCCAGCCAGAATAGTTGATAATGCTTCTTTTGTTTCTCTAGCTTTACCGGTTCGATTATTTTCAATTATAAATGGTACACAGATACCCATACTTTGCCTGGTTGTTTGTGTTTGCATGGGATTGTTAACTGATTTTACTTTACCGGAAGGATCACATTGCGCATGGTCCCCCTGAATTACAAAAGGCATTGATAATAATGCATGATGATCAGCGGTAGTTATAGTTCCAATCGTTTTCTTAATATCTACCGGGGCAAGTTTATCATTAAATCCACCACCATAATTTTTCAATAGAAAAGCTGGGTTAAATAAATAATGCGAACCGTCACCCGGTTGCGTAGGCATAGCCTCTGATTTAACATTACGAATCCTGCATTCTATACCGGATGTATAACGCCCTGTAACTAATAAAGGATCATTACCATACTTATCTAATCCAAACTGTATGCGCTTAATGGTATTATCTGATAAAGGTTTTTTCCTATCCCCTATCCTCGTTCCCAAATCGCTCCAATCGATAATATTAAAAGATGCAAAGTAATATGGGGTTACAGCTGTAAGGCATTCCGGACATCTATATAAATATTGGTTTCTTTCACCGTATCTGCCCCATTTGAATTTATTATTTTTCCATGATTGGAAAGCCTCTACGTTATTATTGCATGAAGGACAATACGCCAAAGGCCTGTAATCTAAATTCGGTTTCTTATTTTTCTTTTTCCAGAATACTACATAAAGCCGGTCCCTACTTTGCGGGGTTGGATGGCAAAACATGGAATTTAGATATACGCATTCATGGTTATATCCTAAACTATCCATTGCCATAGTCCAGGCATCCCACATTACCCATTTTCTGGCATCTACAACATTTTCAACAATTATTATATTGTAATTATGATATTCAGCAAATCTGGGAACATCCCACATTGTAGCCCGGCTTCTTTCAGCTGCTGGATCTAATTTACCTTTATCGAATAAATCTATTTGCGCCTTAACCTGTTTTTGCCCTTTCGCTAGACTATGATTTGTACATTCCGGGGATGTTATTAATATATCAGTGGAAAAATACCGGCGAGGATCACAAGCGGATACATCAGTACAATCATGTAATGTATCCGGAAAGTTGGTATTATGGGTTTCGATTGCTAATTTCCAATGATTAAGAGCTAATTTAATTTCTAATCCGCCCTTAAGTTTCTCAGATACTCTACGCGCTCCCTGAGAGCTACCACCGGCACCGCAAAACTGATCTGTAATTGTTAAATATGATTTCTTTTTAGCCATTGAATTGTAATTTCTGTTTACCTCTTTTAATTGTTGCTGAATAGCCTTTTCCCAATTCACTCCATCTTTTTGCCATATCCCGCGGTTTCCTGAATTCAGGATATTTATTGAAGTAAACCGTCTTACCGTTTCTTATTAAAGTTAGTTTTGTCATTACTTCATAAATTTTAAAATCATTTTTGAAAGAAGTTTACCCTCAATGGTACCCTCGATTATTTCAGATTTATTATGAAGGATCTCAACTATATCTTCATCAATAGTATCTTTCATAATCAAGTAGTTACAGTTTACATTATTCTTTTGTCCTATCCGCCATGCTCGATCTTCGCATTGTTTATGTTCTGCCGGTGTCCATCCTAACTCCATAAATAATACTTCACTCGCAGCAGTCAAATTAAATCCAACTCCTGCAGTTTTCATTGTTGCAATAAAGAATAATGTATCATTGTCATTCTGGAATTGATTTATATACCTCATCCTATCAGGTGCCGGAACGTCCCCGGTAATTACTACACTTTTATCTTTGTATAATTCGTGTAAGGAATAAGCAATTTTCTTATGAGTGGTAAAAATGATAGCTTTACTGTTATTATGGATGTACTCTTCAAATATGTATTTAGAGGCTAATAGCTTTTGCCGGGCAGCTTCTTGCTTTAGCTTTTCAATTAGTACCAATACATTGGATGTTAATGCCCGGTATTCTTTTGTATTCTGCCTGGATACTATCATTTCAGCTTTTTCCTCAGCTGATTTACCCGCAAATCCTTTATAGAATTCCTGATGTTGCTGAGTTACTTCATAGAAAGAGCTACTACATCCATTTTCTACATCCTTATAAGCTTTAGGATCTGGCATTTCCAGAATCGTAGTATGTACCATTTTATCCGGAAGATCTTCCAATACCTCTTTTTTCATTCGCCTAATTGAAAAGCGCATTAATTTTCTTTTTAGCTCAGAAAGATTTCCAGCACCTTTATCATCATATCCATAAGAACCGAAATAGGCATTACAATACCTTTCTTTGAATTTGGTTACTCCACCGAAATCAGTTTTCAATCTGTCGATCGCGTGAATCTGTGTAATTAATTCTTTAGGACGGTTAAGCATTGGCGTACCGGTCAATAATAGAACTCTTTCGGTTGCCTCAGCTATTTTTAATACCAGCTTGGTACGTTTCGATTTGGCTTCTTTGATGTAATGGCTTTCATCTACTATCAGTAATTGCCATTTATTCTTAATGTGAGGCGGTAAATCCAATTTTCCCTTTTCATCTTTGATTGCCCACCTGATTAATTTCTCATAATTTATTATATGGATATAACCCGGAATAAATCTCTTATCGACGATATAAGCGATTTTTCCGGTCCACTTCTTTATTTCCTGTTGCCAATTAGCTTTTAATGAATTAGGACATATAATTAATACATCCTTTAAACCGAGATAATGCATTACAGCGATTGCCTGTAATGATTTCCCTAATCCCATTTCATCATTTATCATTACCTTTTTCAGATTGATAGCGAAGTTAGCGCCTATCTTTTGATATCTGAATAATGGTAGATCAATATCTAATTCAGCTGATTTTAATGCCTCGAGTTCTGCAATTTCCTGTTCCTCTTCCTCTTTAACTTCATCCAGCTTATTATAAACCCAATCCGGAATATGTATAGATACTCCTTTGAAATATCTTAATACAGATTCAAGAAGATTGAAATTAAAAATCCATACTTTTATATCTGGATCATACCGGAAGTTATCCCATCCAAAATCATCTTTCAGTTTCCGGCATATATCTACCAGCTTAGTATTATATTTAAATTGTAAAGCTAATTCGAATTGCCGGTTATGTGATTGTATTACTTTCATTACTTAAATACTTTTGATACTGAATTAAAATTATCTACCAGATATTTTTTTAACTTCTTTATATTCTCAGCATCTTGCCAATTCATTCCCATATATTTTAAACTCTTCACGAATTCCAATACATTTTTTGTATTAATCGGCTCAGCAAGATTTCTAATACCGCAATTGTCTGCAAACTCAACTATACATTGTGTACCGGGTTCGATGATGCATTGAATGGTACCAGGTTTATTTTGTTTTTCCTCTAGCGGTGTTCGATAATAAAGGATTATCACGCCATTACTTTTTATGCTATGTAGATTAGCTTTATTATATGTTATCACTAATCCGGAAGGGTATATTACTTTCATCATGTTTGATTGCTCCTGTTTTTTAAAACCCCCTACCCTGTTACTTAGGAAGTATGGCTATGACCTGATTACAGGGCAGGGGAAAATTTTTTAATTAACGGTTTCTAATACCTCTTCTGTTTCCTCTTCCTCTGGATCTTGCTTGAACATATCTTTCTGGCTATCATCGAATTTACCTTTCAAATACTCTTTGGCTTCATTAATTACCAATGTTATATCAGCTGATAATTCCGTATTGTATTGGTAATCTTCATCATCGAGTAATGTATATGGAGTATTGAGAGATATTACTTTATGATTGCTTAACCTCTTGGTACCGGATAGTATAATACCATCCCCGGAATCCTTAGATTTGATATGCAGTATATGTACATCATAATCCAATAATTCCTGTTTCTTGAGATCCTTCAGTTTATCGGATTTGAGTTCATTAATTAAAAGAAGGTGAGGTACTAAATTCCTGAAAGCTTTTTTTAAATCATTATGTACCGGAAATTGAGATTTTACACTGTAATCTCGTACAGTATAGCCTTCATCGTTTTGCTCTGAGTATTCGACTTCTAATTTCCTGTCATCTACCAGAGTAATTTTCTTTAATAAAATGTCCATGGTATTTTATTATTAAAGGGTTTATAAAAAGGGTTATAAAGAAACTTTTGATATCCTTACTACTTTTTCAGCTTCGAGTAAATTATTGTGATCCTTCCTGAGCATTGTATCAATTAATCTCTTATGGTTTTCTCTGGTACCAAAAACGCATACTGCATATTTACAGGTATCATTAATAAGGTTTCTAAATTCAATTTGTTTATCACTTGGTTCATCATTATCGGTTTTTAACTCTACAAATATTATCCAGCCATCCGGGGTAACTATAAACAGGTCCGGAAATCCAATCGAACCATAAGGGTTATATCTTCTGTTCTGGAAATTCTTAAATTGAAATCCATGTTTTTTTAATTCGTAGATTTTTTCTTTCAGCTGCTTTTTAGTCATTTACACTTTCCGCATGTACATTTTGGGGGTATATTATTATTGATAGCATTCAGTACGCTTATTGCTTTTGTATGAATTGCTGTTAATATTTTTGGATTATCTCTGATCTGCATTATCTCAATATCAAGCGTTTCGGTTGAAACGATTATAACAGTACAGTAATCATAGTTTCCATACCTCAGATATGCCTGTATCTGGCAAAAATTTCTGAACGGCAACCTGCCATCAGCTTTTATTTTTTCAAATTTTGCCTGTGTTACACTCTTTATTTCGATTAAATTTCCTTTATAATCTTCGCCATCAATATGCCCTTTGAATCGTTCATCAAATCCGGCTACTATTTCTTTTTCCGTTCCAGGTACCATAAAACCAATAGAGATTAACCATCCTTTTATTATCGATTCATACATATAGCCACGATATGAATTCTGATAATCTTTCAAACTCGGTTTCATTTCATAAAAGAAATTATTGTATAACACTAATTCACAACCGGCTATATTTGACATCCCTAAGTAATTCCGTTTTAACTCCAATTTACTTTTGGATTTAATAAGGAAATTAATTTTATCTTTTATGATCTCGGGTTTCATTGTGTTATTTTTTAATTGGAAATAAAATTGGTTCGACTTCCTCGCCTACTATTCCTAAGAGGCTAATCTTTTTTTCTGTTGTTTCCATTTTAAAATTCTGTAATAGTTATTTAGATAATCTTTTAATGATAATATCATATACCTTCTATCCGGATGGATTATACATCCATGGTTATCCGGGTAACTAATGAACTCTTCATTGCAAAAGGTACATATGTATCTAACTTTCAACTCTGTTACATGAGGCTTTACGATCAATATCATTTCATCCAGAGTAACCGGCTTATTATCTTTCAGGTAATCACCGGTTGAGGCTAAAAACATATGTACCTTTATAGTATTTAAATCCAATTCGGTAATTTAAACCCCTGCTATTTCCTATTAGGGAATAACAGGGGAAATTTTTTTAATTAAATTCCGGCTTAACGCCTTCAAAATATTCATCCGGCGTTGGTATAACTACCCCGCATTCAGCTGCATACTGCAGAAGGTTTTCTACTACCCTTGCAAATTGCTTAGTACCCATATTATGCGTAGGATGGTAAATACGCCTGACTTTGTTATTTACAATTACATCATCGTACATTTTATATTCATCTTTGAATTCGATCTTCTGAACTTCCAGAGGAACGCCCCGGAAATCGCCTAATATCTGGCAACATTTATGAAAGTAGTTATTAGCTGCTAATGATCTCTTTTCACCATCATAAATAACTACAGAAACGGTTTTACCTTCAAGACCGCCAAATAATTCTTTTACAGCTTTCCCTTTGGTAAATTTACCGTCCTTTACTTTGCCTATATAGACGTTCTTATTCACAGTGAATTAATTTTTTCGTTAATAGCTTTCATTAAAAAGGATTTCTGATCTTTGGATAGTTTATCACCATCGATTTCCTTTTTAATTTCCTGAACAGCTTTCTTTGTTGTACAGGCATTAATTTTCTTTTTATATTCCTCTACCTCAATGGATTTCTCAATGTCCCCTACTATATCATCCCGAGTAGTTTCATTCTCAGAATAACATTCCTTTAATGTCTTATCTACCATTTGTTTGGTATTTTCATCTTTCGCATTATCGGATAACCATTTAAGGTAATCGTGCGGAACTTCGCCCCATGTTTTGCCTTCATGCTTTCCAAAATGAACTTTATCTTTACGCGGATTGAATTCATCGATATTAAAGGCGGTTTCCTGTATATCCATATCCTCTACATCCTGAGTAAAGAATTCACTGGCACCGGTTGCTAATAGCATTGCGCCTACAAATGCCCTTTTCTGTGCCATCTTCATTAATGTATTTCTTAATGAAGCAATTTCCGGATTTTCAACCCTATCATGCCATACCCAATTACCATTCAGTTTGATCTGTTTTCCTTTCTTTTCAGCTTTTAATTTATCCGCCTCTTCTTTTGAAGGTTTGAGATCATAATTAGGTTTGAATGAATATTTGTATTTAGTTTCCTCGCTGGAACAGTTTCCTTCACATTGTGCAAGAATTCTGCCGGACCTGTCTTTGATTGTACATCTGTAGGTATAATCAAAGAACTTTAATACAAAATCTTCTGATTTATCTACTAACTTAAATTCAGAACACAGCTGATAGGCAAAACGAAGTTTTTCAGCACCTGGCTTGAATAAGGATGGTTTTGATACTCCGGGAATAGTACCGAAATCTAAACCCGGTTTAAGAATTGATTTAGTAAATTCAGAAAAGGTATCATACCATTTTTTCATCTGCTCTAATGGTATGAGTTGTAATGGCTCTGATACTACAAGAGATCCATTGGTTTTAGGCTCTTCGTTAATAACTTCAACATCGGCCTCTTCAATTTCATGTTCTTGTTTTGTCATGCTTAGTACCTCCTAAGTACTTTTAATTTTTAATTTATGTTTATACTACATCTTTGAATTCAAATCCCTTTTGCCCTTCCTGTATTATTGGTTCATCTTTATCTAAGAAATAAGCATAGTATTCATCCCCTTTTTCATTCGTTCTTTTCTCATACCGGATATTATATTTACTACCATCATATTTACCATGCCTGAGATCCCAAATCCTTGAACCTAACCTTGCACATTTAAAACGTTCGAAGCCATCAAATGTAGTTAGTTCATCCCCATTCTGTAATGCCTCGAGTATCTTAGCATTCTGAGTATTAGCAGCTGAGGGCTTTTTAACTGATGGATAATTAGCCATTGTTTTTCCTGTTTGATTTTAACCAGGCAGTACATCTTTTCCGGCATACTTCTAATGATCTGGCATTAGTATAAAAGACATCCCCGGAATTAGTTACAAATGTATATCCGATGTACTCAATACCGTTGTAAACAAGTGTTGTATATTTTTCCATTATATAAATTTTGATATTGCAACTGCGAAAAGAATTCCGATAATAAAACCGATTATTATTCCTGATTTAAAATGTTGCCAATGTTCAGCGTGGTTATACTCATATTTCTTTTTCATTTTTACTCCCTTTAAATAAATAGTCATTGTTATTCTATTTTTAATTAAGCCCTGCTACTGCTACCACTCAGCAACAGGGCTTGGAGTGAAATGAGTTTTAGGGGAATAACTCATTTTTTATTTCATTAACCGCCTTTGCTAATTTCTCAGAACATTCATCCGAACTGCCTTCGAAACAGAATTTATATCCATTATGTAATGCAATCCCCTTAGAGACGATTTTTATTTTATCATCTACCTTTGCTATTACACAAACTTCTTTTTGTATTTCTTTTTGGAATGTCATTAATCCCAATCCCCTCTCATATCAGCTTCATCCCATTCCTCGTAATCGAAAGCCGGTTTACCGTCCATTGTATAACCGGATATTTCCAGATTATCAAATTCGTAATTTACTTCTGATGATATTTCAAGGAGTGCTGTATTATCTTCAATACTTACTTCTATAGTAGGATCTATAAAACCATTAGCCTTTAATTTATCTTTTAAATCAGTTTCATCATAAGGCATATCGGTAAATACTGATACAGTACAAAGAATTTTTACTTCTGCTATTGGTTGGTTTATTGCACTATTGAACATTTGTTATTCCCCTATTATTTAATTATATATGTTTCCAAGTTATTTTTTTTAAAATCCTATTTATTGTAGTATGTGATACTCCGAATTTTTGGGCTGTCTCAGTTTGAGAAGCATTACCAATAGCTAAAATTTTCCTGATTTTCTCAACTTTGTTTTCATTTAATTTCGCATTGGTAACTCTTGAACCTCTTACATGCCTTCCATTTTTACATGAATGCTTAATGTTTTCTTTTGCTGTAACCCACTCTAAATTTTCTGGATAATTATTTAATTTATTTAGATCTTTGTGGTTTACCTGTGGTTTGTTATCTGGATTTTGAATAAATGTTAAAGCAATTAACCTATGCACGAATTCGCATTTCTTTGATTTCGGGTTTCTAACTAATTGAACCCTATAGTATCCAAGACTTGTTATTTGTGGCTTTAAATATATACCTCTTCTACAGGAATATATTCTACCATTAGTAGTAGCTTTGTATAATCCTTCCCATCCAGGTATATCTTTCATTTTAGGCATTTTCAAGTACATTTTTTCTTTCAAATTCTTGCTTTATTAATCTTCTTACAGCATCGCTATCATTCTCTAAATCTTCATCTTTTACAGCTTTAAGCATTTTTTCAATCGGTTCATCGATTTTTACAGTTAATCTTCTGTAGCTCGGTTTTGAGTTACTTTTTGATTTTTTTTTCCTGATTTGCTTTGTCATTAGGTATTGTGTAGTTATTTCTTAATGTTTATGTTTGTTTAACATCGTTATAACAATATACAACATTTCTGTTGTATTGTCAATAACATAATACAACAATTTTGTAAAGTGAAAACCGTTGCTGATAGAATTAGATTTGTAAGAGAAAATTTGCTTGGATTGAATAAGAATAAGTTTGCCGAAACTCTTGATTTTCCAAATATATATATTACAAGATGGGAAAGGGGAGACGTTGAACCGAAGGCGGATTTCTATGAAAGATTGAAGGGTAAATTTAAGTCTATAAATACTGATTGGATAATTTCAGGGAATGGAAATCCCGAAATAGACAACAATATTGTTGCAGATGTAAAATCTCATTATAGCCCGGTTAATCCAATTCCTGTATATAAAAATATTCCATGCGGTTTACCTGCCGAAATTTTTAGTGATGAAGCAACAGAATTTATTTGGGTTAAGGAAAGCAAAGCAGATCATATTGCAGTTGAAGCAAAAGGGCATTCTAATATGCCTCTAATTAGAGATAAGGACATTATCGTTGCAAAACAGGTGCAAAAACCCAAAAACAGAGATATTGTTGTTACAAATTTCAAATCAAGCCCGGAGTTTTTAAATGGCAATATAAAATTGTTTCAAAGGTTAAGTGATAAAGAGTTTTTGCTAATCCCTATTAATACAGAGTATCCTACCGAAAGACATTTTTATAATGAAGTTTATAGTTTTTATAAATGTATTAGATTAATCAGAAATTTATACTAATGAAAAAACTAATAATAATTACTTTAGTTATTGCCGGTTGTAGTAGTGCCGGATATAATGAAAAGAAAGCCGATTCTAAAACTGTTGGTGATAAATACAAAGTTGATACTTCAAAAAGCACTTATTCCGGTGCATATATTGGCAATATTGATACAGCTGCTGTTAATAAGGAAAAACAGCAAAAACTCCAGGAAGAAAACGAAAAGAAACAAGCTATTATAGATGCCTTAGCTTGGTTAGAACCAAAAGCAGCCGAATATGAAGATTATTATTTTTCTAAAATGAGAGGAAAAACATTTAATCAAATTGCCGATATGTTCTATGATGAAGGGTTTTCCAGAAGCTACAATGTAGAGGGAAGCAATTATGTAACTACATATTCTAAAATTGTTTATGATGAAGGGGATAACATGATTTATATTTGGTTTGATGTATGGCATTCATACGGATATGGAAGATTAGAGGCAACATGCGAATATAACATTACAGCCGAAGGGAAAATATTCAATTATTGGATAAATTGAAAGGATTAGTATAATGCAAATTGAAGTAACCGCGCATTTTGATAAGAAAGATATTACCATTTTAAATATTTCTGTAGATGGAACGCCTTATAAAATTACTTCATCAGAAGAGATACCCGGAGACCATTTGAGGCGTAAATTTATTTTGAAATCACCGGATAACCATGTATTCAATGTTACTTTTTATCAGGAAACTTGCCAATGGGAATTAAATAATAAATAATATGCCTGCAGGACAATCAATAGATCCCAAATCTTTTAATGACTACGGAAAATATATCTGGAAGATCATGCAAAAAAGAAGGCCCGATGATACGTTATATGCTCTTGCGAAAAGAATTAATGTACGCCCAAATACTTTATATAAACAATTTCGCTGGAATAGTCCATTTTCTCAGGCAATCTTATTAATGCGAATATGTTCAGATCTCGGGATATCGATGGAAGAGGTAATTTTGATGGAGCCGGTTAAAGATTCCGGAAGTAAAGAAGCTGAAAAATGGAAGGAAAAGTACTTTCAAGCTGAGAAAGAGAAAACCGAACTTAAGAAACAGCTGGATAAAATATCCGGAATATTAAAGGATAAATGAACTAATCAATTTACTAATCAATTATCCTAAATTGTTCATTATTGTACCGCAAAACGGGTTTTAATTCTGATTTGTAATCAGCCGGTCGGGGGTTCAAGTCCCTCTGCCAGCTCCAAAAAGGGGACTAAATTAATATTTAGTCCCCTTTTTCTTATGATGAGTTAATTAAGTCTGGGATATTATCCCGGTGAGCTCTCAAAGTAAAAAACTAATAAACAGCAATTACCAACTCCTGCAAGAAAAGTTCTTCCATCAAATATTTAATCACAAATAACTATCTTTAGCGGAAATAAATGTATTATATGTCTAATGAAAGTAAACGGATTTTAATTACAGGGGCAGCAGGTTTTTTGGGCTAACATCTATGTGACCGCTTTATAAATGAACGATATTATGTTTTAGGCATGGATAACCTAATTACAGGGTCAAAAAAGAATATTGAACACTTATTTCCCTTGGAAAATTTCGATTTTTACTTTCATGATGTAACTAAATTTGTGCATGTCACAGGTAAACTTGATTACATACTTCACTTTGCATCTCCAGCCAGTCCTATAGATTATTTAAAAATACCAATTCAAACACTTAAGGTTGGTTCACTCGGAACTCATCACTTACTTGGATTGGCGAAAGAAAAGAATTCAAGGTTTCTAATAGCGTCGACCTCTGAGATCTACGGTGACCCGCTTGTACACCCACAGAATGAAGATTATTGGGGAAATGTAAATCCCATTGGACCTCGCGGTGTATATGATGAAGCAAAAAGATTTATGGAAGCAATCACAATGGCTTACCATACATATCATGGACTTGATATAAGAATAGCAAGAATTTTCAATACCTATGGTCCCAGAATGCGTTTGGAAGACGGAAGAGCCTTACCCGCATTTTTTACCCAGGCAATCAAGGGAGAGGATCTAACGGTTTTTGGTGATGGCAGCCAAACTAGGTCTTTTTGTTATGTAGATGATATGATAGAAGGAATCTACAAGTTGCTAATGAGTGATCATATACTTCCAATAAACCTGGGTAATCCGGCGGAAATAACTGTAAAACAAGCAGCAGAGGAAATTATAGAACTCACCGGCACAAAGAGTAAAATTGTTTATAAAGATCTTCCAACTGATGACCCTAAACAAAGACAACCTGATATAACAAAAGCAAAAGAAATCCTGGGCTGGGAACCGAAAGTTCGCCGAAGCGAAGGATTGAAATTTACATTGGACTATTTCAAAAAAGCCCTGGAAAACTAGTCGCCGCCTTTTATAACTTTTCTTCCAATACTATAATAAGTAAATCCAAGCTCTTCCATTTTTTTGAGCGAAAATATATTTCTACCGTCAAAAATTGTCGGAGTTTTAAGAGCTGCTTTAAGTTCCTCAAAATCAGGATTACGAAATTCATTCCATTCGGTGAATATCAGTAACGCATCAGCTCCATTTAGAGCTTCATATTCTGATTCAGCATAGCTTATCTTATTACCCAAAACTCTTCCGGCAGTTTTCATTGCTGCGGGATCATATGCAGTGACAGTCGCTCCCAGATTTATCAAATCTTCAATAATTATCAAAGAAGGCGCTTGCCTAACATCATCAGTATTCGGTTTAAAAGCTAAGCCCCAAACAGCAAAGTGCATACCCTTAATATCCTCTCCAAAATGTTCACGAATCTTACTTACAAGAACATGTTTTTGCTGGTCATTTACCTGAACAACCCTATCTAAGATAGAAAGGGGCGATCCAGCGTGTTTAGATGTCTGCACAAGGGCTTTAACATCTTTAGGGAAGCACGAACCTCCATACCCAATTCCTGCAAAGAGGAATCTTTTCCCGACCCTTGA
>CALGOI010000061.1 GCA_937959065.1 uncultured Ignavibacteriota bacterium
TTGGTGGAGAGGTTTCTTTGACCAATACTGTAAAAATGATCTTTACGGGGAAATACCATAACATTTTTGGTATTTATGGTTAAACAAACTTCGTTACGTTAGACGGTGGGATAAAAATTTATTTGTAAAAAATTAATTAACTAAACAAAATTTTAAACAAAATGAAAAACTTTAACAAAACATTACTTATCGCACTCTTCGCAGTTCTGCTGACAGGATTTTATAGTCAGTCTAATGCACAACTTGTTTCTCCCCCGTCTAACTTACTTCCAATAGCAGGGGCAACTAATACTTCGCTAACACCTGATCTTGAATGGAGCCACCCCTTAGCAGGACTTGCCACATTCAGAATTCAAGTTGCAACTGATGACGGTTTTGCACCGGGAAGTATAGTACTTGACCAGGGAGGTATTAATGGAAATACATTATACTCTGTTCCGGCAAATATTCTTGACACAATTACCGAAGATCATTGGAATGGTTCAGCTGTTCCTGATGAATACAAACTGTATAAGAACTATCCGAATCCGTTTAATCCATCAACGAATATAAACTTTGATGTCAAAGAAAGCGGATTCGTCAGCTTGAAAGTCTATAATATGCTTGGGCAGGAAGTTGCTAACCTTATCAATCAGGATCTAAGTGCAGGGAAATACCAAACAACTTTTGATGCTGTAGGACTTTCATCCGGAATATATATAGTTAATTACAGTATCAATGATTTTAATACTTCAATGAAAATTGCTTTAAACAAATAATAAATTGAATTTAAAGCTTAAATATATAATTATTAAAATATAAATTGTCCTCCGAGGTAAGTCAATAGGGATTAGCTAATTAAGGAGTCCCTATTGACCCTCAATAAAAGAAAAAAATGTTATTTTTCGTTTGACAAATTCAAAAATCTTCTATAAATTATAGTTAAAATACTACAACTTGGAGAAAATACTTAGCAAATACACACTGTTTTTTATAATAGCTCTACTTTGCAACTCTTTAAATGCTCAGATTATTGAAGTTGAAGATTTTGAAAGTGGACCTTTTCCGCCCCAGGGATGGAGCATTGTAAATGGAAATTTTACTCAAGGATCTATTCCACAGTCCGGAGTCAACTCATGCCAAAACTCTCAGCTTGTTTCACTTCTTGGACTCGGAAGGGCGCGAATAATAACAAAACAATTTGATATGAGAGGGAGAACTGCGCAGGATACAGCCCTTGTCAGGTTCTGGCGTATAAACTCATCTGTCATCACAGTAGGACAGCAGCCTATAAATGTATTTGTCAACGATACAAATGATATTGGAACTGCCGTACAAATAGGGACTGTAACCCCACAGTTATCATACGATTCTTCAAATTTCGTGATACCTGCTTCTTTCAATGGACCGAGAAACTATTTATTCTTTGAGATCACTGCACCGTTAATATCGTTAATACCATCGATCCATTTCGACAACGTTAGCTGGGTAACATTTCCAATCGCAACCGCTGACATTAAAATGTACCTGGAAGGACCATATAACTCCGGTAACATGAGTACAATGCTCAATAGCAGAGGCCAATTACCTTTATCACAACCTTATAATGCTGCTCCATATAACTATAACGGTACAGAATCCGTTGATAGTTCTTTTTTTGCATCACATCCTGATATAACGGATTGGGTAATGCTTGAGCTTCGTCAACACGATACATCGACATCTTTTATCAGCAGGCGGGCGGCATTTATCAGAACTGACGGAAAAATTGTGGATCTCGATGGAATAAGTCCTGTTACTTTTAACGATATAGCAGCCGACACCTACTATATCGTAGTTTATCATAGGAATCATTTAATCTCGATGTCTTCATCCGGATTGGCTTTCGGTACATCGACCACGTCCTATGATTTTACAACCGGTGCAGGTCAGTTTTACGGCGGAGATGCTAAAGACCTTGGGGGAGGTGTCTTTGGGATGTAC
>CALGOI010000062.1 GCA_937959065.1 uncultured Ignavibacteriota bacterium
CCCTCAGATCGCAGCCATTATGGGAACTTGCGTTGCAGGCGGTGCTTACCTCACAATAATAAGTAACGAAGCATTGATCGTGGATAAAACAGGCAGCATCTTTCTCGCGGGTTCTCACCTCGTTAAAGCCGCTATCGGTGAAAAAATAGATAACGAATCTCTCGGAGGTGCTACTGTCACCACGGAGATATCCGGTATCACCGACGAAAAAATGCCTAACGATGAAGAGTGTATTAAAAAGATAAGAGAAATGGTAGGTAAGTTCGGTGACAATGCTAAAGCAGGTTTCGATAGAATCGAAAGCAAACCTCCTAAAAACGATCCGAAAGAAATATACGGCATACTCCCTGAAAGCACAGCTAAACCATACGATACATACGAACTAATCGCTCGCATTGTAGACGATGGTGAGTTTGATGAGTACAAACCGGAATACGGAAAAACAATTATCACAGGTTACGCGCGCGTAGACGGCTGGGCTGTTGCAATCGTGGCTAACCAGCGTGAAATAGTGAAAAGCAGTAAGGGTGAGATGCAGTTCGGTGGAGTAATTTATTCCGATAGCGCTGACAAAGCAGCCCGCTTCATAATGAATGCCAACCAGCGTAAGATACCATTACTCTTCCTGCAGGATGTAACCGGGTTCATGGTCGGTTCACGCAGTGAGCACGGAGGCATCATTAAAGACGGCGCTAAAATGGTTAATGCCGTTGCTAATTCAGTCGTACCGAAAATTACCATCATCACCGGTAACAGCTACGGAGCTGGCAATTACGCTATGTGCGGAAAAGCTTATGACCCGCGCTTCATTTTCGCATATCCTAATGCTCAGATAGCCGTCATGGGAGGTTCACAGGCGTCCAACGTGCTGCTCGATATAAAAATGGGTCAGCTTAAAAAAGAAGGCAAAGAAATAAGTGAAGAAGATAAGAAGAAATTCCTCAAAGAAATCCACGACAGGTATGACGAACAGACTAATGTACTTTACGCCGCTTCACGTCTCTGGGTAGATGAAGTTATCGATCCCGCTAAGACCCGCGAATATGTTTCCTACTGCATCGAACTTGCGAATAACAATCCTGCATCCCAAAATTCAACGTCGGCGTAATCCAGACCTAAATACTATGGGACTATTTATCATAATAATTGCAATTGTTGTTATAATACTACAATTAATTTTCACCAAAAAACCCCGCACAAAAGAGCATGTACTCCGTATTATTCTGCTTAACTATCTAGTTTTTATAATCGGCGTTTCAGGCATATTTGGTTTCTTAGGGCACACATTTATGGCTGCGGAAATTGCTGAATCCATCGGCTGGCAACCGGGCAGTCCATTCCAGTTTGAGGTAGCAGGGGCTAACCTTGCTGTAGGTGTCGCAGGGATTTTATGTATCTGGTTTAAAGATAAATTCTGGCTGGCAACAATTCTTATAAACGGGATTTTTCTTTGGGTAGCAGCTGTCGGTCATATAAGGCAGATAATCACCGCCCATGATTACGCGCCTAATAATGCCGGCTTCATACTTTACACTGATATTATTTTTCCCATCGTTGGGATAATACTTTACATCCTGTATCAAAAAGCATTAAAAACACAAACAGCTTAAGATTTCAATTCCCTCTTAAGTGCTTCCTTTTCTATTTCCAATTGTTTTATTCTTCTGTCTATCTGATCTATCTCTTCCGGCATGGAGTCTATCTCTATCCTTAATTTCGATGCCGACTCATCGATTAGGTCTATCGCTTTATCCGGGAGGAACCTGTCCGCGATATATCTGTCCGATAATTGAGCGGCAGCAACTATAGCGGCATCGGTTATTCTGACTCCGTGATGCACTTCATATTTTTCTTTTAATCCCCGTAAAATGGAAATCGTATCTTCCACGCTCGGCTGCCCTACGAAAACCGGCTGGAATCTCCTTTCCAGGGCGGGGTCTTTTTCTATGTATTTTCGGTATTCATCCAGGGTGGTCGCTCCAACGCATCTTAATTCCCCGCGCGCGAGTGCCGGCTTAAGCATGTTTGACGCATCCATCGACCCCTCCGATGCGCCCGCACCGACAACGGTGTGCAGTTCGTCTATGAAAAGGATGATCTTCCCGTTTGACTCCTCCACTTCCTTCAGCACGCCCTTCAGTCGCTCTTCAAATTGACCGCGGTACTGCGCCCCCGCGACAAGTGCTGCCATGTCCAGCGCTACGATCTCGCGGTCCCGCAAATTCTCAGGTATGTCGCCTTGTATGATGCGGTGCGCTATACCCTCTGCGATGGCAGTTTTACCTACGCCGGGCTCACCGATCAGCACGGGATTATTTTTTGTCCTTCGGGAAAGCACCTGGAGGACTCTTCTGATTTCCTGGTCGCGCCCGATAACGGGATCAAGTTTTCCTTTAGCGGCTAATTTATTGAGATTTCGTCCGTATTTTTCGAGGGACTGGAACGTTTCTTCGGGATTTTGCCCGGTTACTTTGCCGGATCCCCTCACTTCTTTCAATATCTTCAGCACATTATCTTTCGTTATTCCCATCGAATTCAATAATTCGCCTGTCTTCGTCCGCTTTTCATCTGCTAATCCAATAAGTAAGTGCTCGACGGAAACATATTCATCGCTTAATTTCTCGGCTTCTTTCGATGATTTATCAAGTACGGTTGCTAATTCCGGGGAAACCGTTATGTTTCCTGCGCCTCCGCCTGAAACTTTGGGATAGGTTTGGATTATTTCTTCCACGCGGGATTCCAGCAGGTCACGGTTTACGCCCAGTTTCATCAGGATAGAGTTAATTATTCCCTCTTTTTCCGATATCAGGGCTTCGAGTAAATGAGCCGGTTCTATTTGCTGGTTAGAATTATCCGAGGAGAGGTCCTGAGCTTTCTGGATGGCTTCCTGGGATTTCAGCGTAAGCTTATTGAAATTAAATGCCATAATTGTCCTTTTTTGTGCTGATTTACTATAAACTAACCTTATAATTAAATTTTTTCAATTACAACTTTAATAACCATTTACTAATTTTATTAGATGAATAAAGCTTCTTTAACAATTTCCGTATATAATAATACCCGCGCGCTGGAATTGATTTTTTATGCGCTTTCTATACAGTCGGAGAAGGATTTCGAGGTAATAATTGCCGAGGACGGTGAATCGGATGTGATTAAGCAGTTCATCGATGACCACAAAGAAATAATCTCCAATCCCATACAGCATCTCACACAGCCGGATAAAGGATTCCGTAA
>CALGOI010000063.1 GCA_937959065.1 uncultured Ignavibacteriota bacterium
ATAAACCAGTGG
Source organism: uncultured Ignavibacteriota bacterium (assembly GCA_937959065.1). Classification (GTDB taxonomy): domain Bacteria; phylum Bacteroidota; class Ignavibacteria; order Tepidaquicellales; family Tepidaquicellaceae; genus JAEYVS01. The sequence goes on from CALGOI010000063.1 coordinate 13, forward strand.
CAGAGAGATTCTGATTGGACATGGCATGTCAAACCAAGGATAAGGATCCCTGCTTCAGTTCCATTTTCTGAACCGGGTACTCCCGTTTGTGTAGTACACATAATTCAGCAGGATGGATCAACATATAAAATTCCGCCGGATACTATAAAAGCACAGCATTTTATTGATAATAATAATTCATATGACGGAAGGTTTCTTGAAAAATTCTACTTTAACCGCTCCTCAATCCCAACTGCTGTTACATTCAAAGGAGACCTGGGAAACGGATGGGTGTATAAGGCTAGAGGAACTAGAAATAATGATGACAAAGTAGAAAATAAAGCCGATTTTAAAGTTGAATGGCTCGGGTATTGTGATATGTGGCTCGATTACATTAAGGTCGAAAACGATGTTGCAAATGACCTCCTGTCCGATGATACTTCCAACGAAAATTTTAATCTGTACAATCAATGGATTAAAGATGAGATAGCCGCGCTGGGTGAATATGCAGAAACTGTTTATAGTTTTTATATCGAAACTTTTGAATTCAATCACATACCATGTATAGCTTATGTTAATAAAAAGCTCAGAGAATATTCAAGGTCTCTACTTAATACTGATATTGGACTTATGGCTGACCAACTCACTTTCTACCAGTATCATATGCCGTGGGGCAAAAGAGGTGATATTGTTACAGCCCGTAAAATTAAAGAAATGTTCATAGACAGAGTCCAACCGCCCGGTATTTATACCGGAAATCCATATCCGCTGACTGCTGGTAATCCTGAATCATGTAACAATTGTAAAGAACCCACTCCGGGATGTAGTAAGTTACCATCATCTATTAACGCCTCTGGTAACAATATCCTTGCTGATAAGATACACCCAGATGAATACGATTCCTGGCTGCAGAACCTCCTGGATGACCACTGCGGATGGTATGATGGTGACCCGTATGTTTCGTACTGGTGTCCGCTTCAGTTACGAGGTGTATTTACGTATACTATGAAAGGAGGAAATAATGTCTAACGAAATATTAAGGTTCCATGTATTGCAGTACGGCAGGCACATCAATGGATGCAGGGTGAAACCGATAGAGAGCCTACTGTCGAAGAGCAGGACCTTATGACAAATCTTGCCATTTCATATGGTGCTAAGGGGATAATATATTGGTGGTACACATCTTTCACTGTTGACCCTGTTTGCAATTACAGCTTTGGACTTACAACTGGAAAGGACGGCACACCAAGACAGACTAACCTTTACGGACAGCCAAAATGGCAAAGATTTAAGGAAATGGTAGCAAGAGTTAAAAAATGGGGGCCGTATATTATGTCTTTTAATAACGGCACTGATAGTTATATATACAGAATCGCAGACGAAAGATCTGCTCTGAAAAATACTTTCTTTAATAATGTTTCTACCTTTCCCCCGTCATCAGGTGATTTGAATACACCAGCTTCTTCCCCCGAAAGCCCCGATAATACTTTCATTCAGGCTTCTGTTTTTAATGGTAACTCTGACAATTCGAAGTATTTTATGATCGTTAATAGGAGGTGCTCACCTTATGAACCCGCGAAAGATCAGCCCGGAGGCAAAAGGCTTGTTAAAATTTCATTTGAT
>CALGOI010000064.1 GCA_937959065.1 uncultured Ignavibacteriota bacterium
GGCGTCATCGGCTGATTTGATCGGAATTATATTTAACTCCTCAATTATCTCCTGCGGTACGTCGGGCAGGTTCTTTTGATTGTCATAAGGTATCAATACGTTCTTTATACCACTGCGTAACGCGGCAAGTAATTTTTCATTCAAACCGCCTATGGGCAGAACTTCCCCGCGCAGAGTTATCTCACCCGTCATTGCAATGTTAGTCTTCGCAGGAGTACCGGTTATCGCAGAGAGCATCGCCATAGCCATAGTGATACCTGCTGAAGGACCGTCCTTTGGGATAGCCCCTTCGGGAAGGTGTACGTGAATATCGTGCTGTTTAAAAAATCCAATGGGGATTTTGAGTTTGTTGGCATTAGACTTAATATAAGAAAGTCCTGCCATCGCAGATTCTTTCATTACGTCACCGAGTTTACCAGTTAAAGTAAGCTTACCCGAACCTCTCATTATGTTCACGTCTGTGTGTAGAATATCTCCGCCGTGTGATGTCCATGCAAGTCCGAAAACCGATCCGATCCTGCCTTTAGCAGACTGCTCAGCTATTTTATTCGAATGTTTCGGTACACCAAGATATTGGCTGGCAAGCTCTTCTGTAATCTTTATTTTCTTTTTACTACCTTTTCCGTTACTGATTACTATATCTTTTGCAACCTTCCTTATTATTGAAGAAATCTCTCTCTCAAGACTCCTGACACCGGCTTCCCGAGTATAATCTTCGATAATCTTGAAGATTGTTTTATCGGGAAATTCCACTTCGTCTTTACCGAGTCCGTGCTCTTCGAGCTCCTTTGGTATAATATGTCTTTTAGCAATCTGTACTTTTTCAAAGTCCAGGTAACTGCGCATTTCGATTATTTCCATTCTATCCTGAAGTGGAAGCGGGATATTGTACTGAACGTTAGCAGTGGTTACAAACAGAACATTGGAAAGGTCGTAATCAACATCCAGGTAATGATCATTAAAGCTGTCGTTCTGCTCCGGGTCCAGCACTTCGAGCATAGCGCTTGACGGGTCACCCCTGAAATCGTTACTCATTTTATCAATTTCGTCGATGAGGATGACCGGGTTAATTGTTCCGGCCTTTTTCATTGCCTGTATAATCTTACCGGGCATCGAGCCGATGTAAGTACGCCTGTGTCCACGTATTTCAGCTTCGTCTTTCACTCCGCCGACGGAGATACGCGTGAATTTACGGTTCAAAGCCCTCGCTATGGACTTACCGAGTGATGTCTTACCAACACCGGGTGGTCCTACAAGACAGAGTATCTGGCCTTTTGGCGGTTTATTGATTCCCTTATCTTTGAGTAGTTTAAGTACTGCAAGTAACTCTATTATTCTTTCCTTTGGCTTTTCCAGGTCGTAGTGGTCTTCATCAAGGATCTTCCTCGCGTGTTCAAGGTTAAAGTTATCCTTTGTCTTCTTACTCCAAGGGACTTCGACCATCCATTCGAGGTAATTTCGTATCACAGAAAAATCCGGAGACATTGAAGGTGTTTTCCTCAGCTTAGTAAACTCATCCATAGCTTTTTCGTAAACCGCTTCAGGCATCTTAGCATTTTCGATTCCTTCTTTCAGCTTAACCAATTCCGGGTCAGTATCAACGTCCTCTCCAAGCTCCTCCTGCAATATCCTTATCTGCTCCTGTACGATGAATTTACGCTGGTTCTTCTGCATCGCCTGGTAAACCTTGTCGTCGATATCTTTTTCGACGTTCAGTATTTCCAATTCAGAGCTTAATAAGAACAACAGTTCATAGAACTGCGCATGAAGGTCTGTCATTTCGAGTATCTTCTGCTTTTTATGAGCATCGAGGCTCAGGGTTGAAGCAATATAGTAAAGCTTTCTGTCCGGTTCTTTAATGTTTTCGAATGATGCGTATGTTTCCTGTGGAAATTCTTTGTTGGATTCGATGTACTCTTTAAATACTTTGCTTGCTCTTCTAATGAGGGCTCTAAGCTCAGTATCCTCTTTTATCGATGTAAACTTAACCGAGATCTCAGCTGAGGTAAAATTTCCCGGAATGAATTTATCCACCTTTGCCGGCGCTATTCCGTCCACCAGCACTTTTATCAGTCCATTGGGCATTTTCAATACCTGCAGGATCTTAGCAACAACCCCGATATTGTAGAGATGTGATTCATCGGGATCCTCGACAGCTTCATCTTTCTGCGTGACAAGTAGTATGAACTTATCATCCTCCAGAGATTTATTAATTGCATTTATCGATGATTGTCTTCCTGCCAATATTGGAAAAATCATATAAGGGAATACAACCATATCCTTTAGAGGAAGGACAGGTAATTTCGATGGAAGTTTATCAGTGTGGCCGTTGGACTCTATGGCATTTTCGTCGTATATGACCTGATTTCCGCTCTGTAAGATCTCATCACTTTCGTCTTTGTAATTCATTTATGTTAAAATATCCCTTTATTATCCATTATTTTAAGAGAATAAATATAAATTTACTCCTTTACAGTTTCAATTCTATTAATATATTCATACTGTAAAGAACTTATTTTAATTACATATAGTTAATTACACAAAGAGCAATTTTTTATACAATTAGTGCCTTGATTTAGCCCTGAATTAGAAATAATTTTACGTAAATGATGAAATTAACAGATATTAGAGCATATATAGTAATTTTATTCGCCGTTACATTAATGGGGTGCAATTACGCCACTCACCGCACAATATCAAAAGACAATACCGATCAGGAAGACCCGGAACCGCAGTATGATATTTCATTGGATGAGGATTACCAAGACTTTACTTCATACATTTTCATGGGTAACCGGGTGGAAAATTTTTCAACTTTCTTTAACGTGTATTATACTGCTGATGATGAATTTACATTGGCACTGGATGAATACAGAACAAATACGATTGCTGCATATAACCGGAAGCTTGATTCTTTGAATATTAACACACCTCTTTCTTCGGCTTCAAAAGAAAAGTTAAACAGTGTAATTAAAGGGGCTTCCAAAGTTATTCAGTACAGGAAAAATTCAAGATTTATAGATGATGCAGTTCTTTTAATTGGTAAAGCGTATTATTATCTTAATGATTACCTCCAGGCTGAAAGGAAATTTAATGAATTCCTGTCAAAACTAAGTTCAAGCAAACTGACTGATGAAGCAAAGCTTTATATGGGTAAAACAAAAATGAAGCTTGGTAAAACAAACGAAGGTGAGACTATATTAAAGAACCTTCTTAAAAACTCTAAAGATAATTTTATAAAGTCAGAATCGGCTCAAGAACTCGCAATTTCCGCAGTATCACAAAAGAATTATGAATCAGCAATCGATTATTTTGACCAGGCTGTAAATTTTGCAACTGACTCTGATACAAAGGCAGAAAAGCAATACATACTTGCAAAAATATACACACTTTACAAACCTCTACAGGCTGCCAGTCAGTATAAAAAAGCTTTAGACCTTACTTCGGATTTTGATCTTTCATTCTTCTCTACACTAAATTATGCAAAGAGCTTGATGGTAATAAAGGACTACAGGCAGGCAGGAAGAATACTTGAAAATCTTGATAGTAAATATCGAGAATACCCTGATTATAAACAGTTAGTCGAGCTTGAAATTGCAAACAATTTTAACTATAGTGGACAGTCTGAAAAAGCTTTGAAAAAATATTATGAAGTAATAGTCCAATACCCGTCAACTATTACTGCCGCTGAAGCCTATTATTATCTTGCTAAATACTACGAAAATCAAAAAGACGATTATTTCAATGCTCTTATAAATTATAACCTTGTAAACAGGGAAAACTCACTTTCGGATTACTCATTCGAAAGCACAAGAAAAGCCAATACATTTGACAGATATTTTACTTTAAAGGCTGTTATAGATGGAAATGAGAAACCCGAGATTCCACAGGAAAATCTTGGAGTGGAAAATTATAGGCGAATATACGAGGAAGAGACAGGAACCGGGACTAATAAAGACGGGGGTAATCAACCCGGGCAGGATGAAGGTGAAGGTAAAGGTTTAAAGGGAAGAGGATATCCACCAACAGATTCACTTGAGGAAGAAACATTTAAAGATCCGCTAATAGAAGAAAATAAAACGATGGATTCTATTGTAACAACACAGGTCCCTCTGGACACCGTTGTGTCTGAAGAAGACAAAAGGTTTGATGCTTACTTCGAATTAGCCGAATTATTCCTTTACCGTTTAAACAGACCGGATTCTTCAGAATATTATTTAAATAAGATCTTATCATTATATAGCGAACCTGACAAGGAAGCAAAGACTCTATATGCACTTGGGAATGTCTATAAAAATTCTGGAAAGTCCTCACTGGCAAATGAGATCTTTTCAAAGGTTATCAGTGAATATCCTGAATCGATTTTCGCAAATGAATCCAGAAAAGTATTAGGGCATAAAACCCTCGACCTTGATAAAGATGTTGCCGAAGGATTGTACAAAGAAGCGTCGACCGATATATATAATAAACGATACGATGAAGCTTTAACGAAGCTTAATGATTTGATTCAGAAATATGCGGGTAGTGATTATATTCCTAACGCGTTATACTCGATAGGATGGATTTATGAGAATGTTAAAAATGATAAGGATAATACTATTTCATATTACAGCAGACTTAAAAGCAGTTATCCAAATTCCGAATTTATTGAAAAAGTAACCGCAAAACTGAATGCATTACAACCTGAACAGAACGACAAAGAAACGGAAAAACCCCTAATCAAGGAAGAGATAAATACAGAGGAAAACACAGAGATTAAATCACTTGACGAAAGCCAACTCGACGGCGAGATTCCTCCTGAAGTACTCGAAGAGATCCAGAAGCAGAACCAAAATAACGAAAATGAAGGTGATAAAAATGAAGAAGAAGGAGACGGACGCAGAGATTAAAAATTTATTCATTAACTTGTCATAACCAATCATTGAATTTTACACCACTTCCAAAGAATTTCTTTTTAAGAGATACTCTCACGGTAGCTAAAGACCTCCTTGGAAAAACCATTGTAAGAAAATCCGGTAGAAAATTTCTTACCGGCAAAATTGTAGAAACCGAAGCTTATATTGGCGAGCACGACACTGCCAGTCATGCTTACGGCAGAATAACTCCACGGAATGAAACATTATATATGGAAGGCGGAATATGCTATGTATATTTCATCTACGGCAACTATTATTGTTTTAACACAGTGACAGGAAAAGAAGGCGAGGGTTCCGGAGTACTTATTCGTGCAATCGAGCCGTTGAGCGGAATTGAAAAAATGCACTTAAACAGAGGGCCTGTCAAGAAGGTCCATGACCTTACAAACGGACCCGGTAAACTTTGCATGGCATTAAACATAGATAAAAGCTTAAACCGGACAATAATTACTGAAGTCAACAACAAAGTCTTTATGGCGAAACCTCAAAAACCTGAAAAACTGGATATTGCCGTTTCCAAACGCATCGGCATAGACGGGAGCAATCATGCTCATCTTCCTTACAGGTTTTTCATAAAAGACAATCCGTATGTCACAAGGCATAAACTAAACAAACAGTCAATCCAATGAAGATAAAGTTTTGCGGTGCTGACAGGACTGTTACCGGTTCACAACATTTACTTGAGATCAACGGGAAAAAGATCCTTCTCGACTGCGGTCTGTATCAGGGGCGCCGTGAGGAAGCATACGAAATAAATAAAAATTTTATCTTCGACCCGGGAGAACTGCACTGCGTGTTACTATCACACGCGCATATCGATCACTCAGGTAATCTTCCTACTTTATACAAAAAAGGATTCTCAAATAATACTTACTCGACTCCTGCCACGAGAGACCTGTGCGCAATAATGCTTCAGGACAGCGCATACCTTCAGGAAAAAGACGTAGAATATGTCAATAAAAAACGGCTTAAAAAGGGCGAGCGTGCGTTTAACCCACTCTACAAGATTGAAGATGTAAATCCCGCAATGGATAAGTTCAAAGCCATGCCATATAATAATAAATTTTACATAGACGGGTTGGACGGCAAAGTAGCTGTGACATTTATAGATGCCGGGCATATCCTGGGATCAGCACAGATAATCCTTGACCTCGAGGAAAAGGGAAAGAAGATAAGGTTCGGATTCACCGGTGACCTAGGCAGACCAAACCTTCCTATCCTTCGTGACCCTGCTCGCATGGGTGACGTCGATTATATAATTTCCGAATCGACTTATGGCGGAAGAATTCACGATAAATCCGAACAAATGACATCACAGCTTGCACAGGTAATTAATGAAGCGTATAAAGACTGCGGCAAGATAATAATCCCGGCTTTTAGTGTAGGGAGAACACAGGAAATAGTTTATGCTTTGAATGAACTCTTCTCTACAAACGCAATACCCAGGATCCCTATTTTCGTGGACAGCCCTCTGGCGGTAGATGCCACCGAAGTTTTCAAACTGCATCCCGATTGTTTTGATCAGGAGACTTCTGAACTAATCGCATCCGGTAATGACATTTTTGGCTTTGGAAAGGTTACATATATCAGGAGTGTCGAGGCATCGAAGAGGCTAAATAACTTCAATGAATGCTGTGTAATAATTTCAGCATCAGGCATGTGTGAAGGCGGAAGGATACTTCACCATCTAAAAAACAACATTGAAAACTACAAAACCACTGTGCTGATAGTTGGTTTTATGGCAGAGCATACTCTCGGCCGGCGCCTGGTAGAAGCGCGTGACGAAGAGAATCCTAAAGTACGTATCTTCGGTGACCAGTTCGATGTGAACGCAAAGATTGTCATTCTCAACTCATTCTCTGCCCATGCTGATAGAAATGAACTGCTCGATTATTTCGATTCATTTAACCGTGACAGAATGAAAGGTATTTTTCTTGTGCACGGTGAGTTAGACCAGCAAGAAGCTTTAAAAGAAGGATTAACCGGGAAAGGATTTCGGAACATACATATTCCTGAGAAAGGTGATGAGGTTGAGCTTTAGGACTTAGAATCTGAACTGTTGTTATTATCATCAGTTTTTTTTTCAATATCCTCAACCGGATCATCATGTCCTTCGATATCATCTGTTGTTTGTTCTCCTTTGATGATGGGCAGTACACCACTGCGTAGGTGCAGATCTCTTTGCGGAAATGGTACTTCTATACCATAATCCTTGAATTTCTGCCAAATACGGTAGTTAATCAGACTTTTGAATTTTTTTGGAGTTTTAAGATATTGTGAAGTCCACACTCTAAGTACAAAATTATATGAGGAATCCCCAAATTCAAGAAACAGTACGGCTGGTTTTGGAATAGATAATATACCTTCCTCCTCTTCGGCTACTTCCATCAGAGCTTTGGTAACCAGCTGGACATCACTGCTGTAAGCAACTCCTACAGGAATGTCAAATCTTATCCTGTCGTCAGTATAAGAAAGATTAGTAACCTTTGCGGAAATGAACTCAGAATTTGGAATAATTATAGCGATATTTGAATTGGTAACGACAGTAGTAGAGCGGATATTTATTTCGGATACATTACCTTCTACTTCACCCACTACGACCCTGTCACCAATTTTTATTGGTCTTTCGAAAAGAATTATAATACCACTTAGAAGATTGTTTACTATGTTTTGAAGTCCAAAGCCAAGACCTACACCCAGAGCACCTGCTAAAACGACCAAAGAGCTGAGGTCTATACCCATCGTCTGCAGGATAATTATAATACCCAGAACAACAAGTATATATCTTATTATAGTAGCAATCGCGTCACCAACCCCTTTACTAACATGGGCTCTTTTCGAAATAAACTCAAGAATCCATTTCTTAAGTTTACCTGTAAGAAAGATCAACAGGACTACAAAGAAGATAACATTCAGTACCAGCCATAAAGTAACATTTGTCTGGCCGATGTTGAATAGGTGGATGCTTAAATACGCTTTAAGCGTCTCTATGAATTGTTCAATATTACCCAGCATGGCTTACCGCCTCGCTCATTAGGTTTGAATAAATTTCAATATATTTTATAGCAGACCGATTCCATGAAAAATCCTCTCGCATTCCCCTTCGCATTACTTTATCCCATTCATTCTTGTCCTTGTACAATTCATAGGCTCTTCCAATAGCATCCAATAATGCTTCCGAACTGAAAATTTCAAATGTAAACCCGTTACCTGTCCCGGAAAACTCGTCATTATCGAGGACAGTATCGGCCAATCCGCCTGTTTTTCTGACTATAGGGACAGTACCATATTTTAATGCATACATTTGGTTCAACCCACATGGCTCATACCTCGATGGCATTAGCATCGCGTCACAACCTGCAGTTATTAAATGTGACAACTCATTCTCATAGCCAATATATGTAAGAAATTTTTCAGGGAAAGTATAATTTACTCTTTCAAAAAACTTCTCATAGTTATCTTCACCGCTTCCGAGTAGCACAAACTGTATGTCCGATTCCATTAATTTAGGAAGTATAGGCTCTAACAGCTCAAAACCTTTCTGAGTAGTCAAACGGCTGACTATGCCTATTGTCAGAATATCGGGACTGAAATTCCTGTCTATTCTTTTAAAGAGATCGACTTTGTTCTTAAGTTTAAATTCCAGTGTATCCTCATTGTAATTATACCGAATGTATGAATCTACCGCAGGGTCCCATGTTTTAGTATCTATTCCGTTAAGAATTCCAAAAAGTTTATTGCTTCGTGCAGATAAAACACCCTCGAGGCCTGCACCGTATTCGGAAGTCTGTATTTCTTTTGCATATGTTGGGCTTACAGTTGTTATCACATCAGCATGTAATATCCCTGCTTTAAGGAAAGAAAAACCTCCATTAAATTCAAGCGGTCCGCCCTGGTAGTAATCGGAATAAGAAAGATTAGCTTTACCTACAGAAGCAGATGAAAATGCCCCCTGGTAACCGATATTATGAATGGATAAAAGTGTTTTCGAGTTCTCGAAAAGCTTATCCCAGCTGTACGTGGTTTTTAGAAACACAGGGATAAGCGCTGTCTGCCAGTCATTGCAGTGGATGATATCGGGTGCCCATTTGAAACGTTGAAGTGTTTCAAGTATCGCTAATTGGAATAAAATAAATCTCTCGTCCTCGTCATGATCGCCGGTATATACTGTTTCCCTGTGAAAATACCTCGGACAATCAATCAGATTGACTTCGACATCACTTACAGGAAGTTTACCTTTCCATACGCTAAAACTCACATTAATGTTGCCTAATTTTACAGGTACATCGCTTAACGAATTGACTTTTTCGAAACCGTAGTCAAATAATCGTATCTTTTTATATAATGGCATGAAGAGTTTTACTTCACACCCGTCATCAGCTAATGCCTTTGGCAGAGAACCGCATACATCAGCTAAGCCGCCGGTTTTTGCAAAAGGAACACATTCGCTTGCTGCAAAACATATTTTCCTGTCTGCGTCCGGCATAAAAGTTTATATTTTTGTTTCTATAACGTATGGAAGCATCTTTCTCCATGTAGGCCAGTCGTGCGGTACGTCGTGACCCCATAGATCAACGGTATGTGGTATATTTTTGCGATTCAGAATGTCAGATAATCTCCTGGATGCATCCGGGTTTTCATAGTTCCCCTGCCCCGTTAATATAAATACATCCTTATTATCTCTCATTTGAGTCAGAATGTTTTCATCTTCAAGGTTAGGCAGATAGTGCATTGGCGAATTGAAATAACAATTCTCATCAAAATAACCCTTTGAATAATCACTCAGGTCGTATGACCCACTCATTGCTATTGTTCCTCCGAATATATCAGGTCTCTTGAAAAACAAGTTAGCAGCGTGCAAAGCTCCCAGCGATGCACCAGTTGTAATTATCCGGTTTAGGCCGCCGCTGTCATTATGAATGTGAGGGACTACTTCGTTAAATACATACTCATTGAATTGTTGATGGCGTGTAGCTTTGTCTTTTGGATGCATTTCGTCATTCAGCCAGCTCTCGTTATTAATGCTATTAATAGAATAAACCCTTATTTTTCCTGATTCAATGTAAGGCTTTAGCTCATCTATTAAATGAAATCTCTCATATTCCAGAAAATCCGCTGCAGCAGTTGGCAGCATTAATAAAGCAAAACCATTATCGCCGTAGGCAACGATATCCATTTCTTTATCGAGA
>CALGOI010000065.1 GCA_937959065.1 uncultured Ignavibacteriota bacterium
CCGCCGTGGGATATGTCTATGATGACTGAGGAAGCCAAGCTCGAACTTGGGATGCTGTAAAATTTAAATTAATTAATGTCTCGTAAATACCACCCCTTAAGAGTTTCAAGAGTAGTAAAAGATACAAAAGATGCCGTTGAAATAAGTTTTGATATACCCGCTGAACTAAAAGAAGAGTACAAGTATAAACAGGGGCAGTTCCTCTCACTGCAGCTGGACATCAACGGCAATGATGTACGCCGGGAATATTCCCTGTGCAGCAGTCCACACCTTGACGAGCCCGTCACAATTGCATCAAAAAAAGTGCCTGACGGTTATGCTTCGAAATACTTATATGAGAATGTAATTGTAGGCGATACAATCGAAGTCTTTCCACCGCAGGGTAAGTTCTTTACCGAGCTTGACCCGGCTAAAGAGAAATTTTACTTACTCATTGGTGGAGGAAGCGGTGTTACACCCCTCTACTCCATCCTTAAATCCGTTCTAACTGTCGAACCGAAAAGCAAGATCATCCTTTATTACGGAAACAACCGTGAAGAAGATATAATGTTCTATGAAGGACTAAAACGACTCGAATCACAACACCCTGATGCTTTCAAGCTTTTCCTCACATTAAATGAACCCGGCGATAACTGGGACGGTCTTTCAGGTATTATCAACAAACAGGATTTATACAAGATCATCGAAGACACAATATACGTTGATAAGAATTCAGTAGAATATTTTGTCTGCGGCCCTGAAGCAATGATGATAAACTCCATAGCCTGGCTTGAAGACCTCGGTATTCCAAAGGAAAAAATACACAAAGAATACTTTACCGCGCCTGTAATACAAAACCACGAAACAGTTGAAAACGTTGAAAACGAAGACGGGAAGATCGAAACCGAAGAAGGAGAGGGCACTTCATCCGAACCAAAACCCCGCATCGTAAAAGTTAAACTCGATAACGACGAGTTTGAAGTAACCGTCAAACCCCGTCAAAAGATCATCGAAGCGGTTATGGAAGCAGGTTACGACCCGCCGTTCTCGTGTCTCAGTGGTATATGCACCACCTGCAGGGCACGACTCAAATCAGGTAAAGTCGAGATGGATGAGCGTGAAGGATTATCAGACGCGGAAATAGAAGACGGATTCATTCTCACCTGTCAATCTCACCCTCTATCTGACGATGTATCAATAGATTATGAGTAGTTTTTCATACCTTGGTTGTAATTACAAACCATTTTTACTAATTTTTTGTACCACTGTGGGGTAACTAACATAAAACTGGGGCAACTACCTTTATGATGACACTTCTTTTTGGGATTTATGCAGCATCCCTTATTGTTGCATACCGTGGAAAGCGCAAGCTTTCAATAATCCTTTTAATTATTGGATTAGTATTAAGTGTGCTGTTATTCAAGTACCACGCAACTTCTCATCTAACAATACACTTATAAAAATGAGTCCAAACGCAGCAAAAAATCTCAACATTGCCGGCGCTTTAGGACTCTCATCAGTCCTTATCGGCGGCTATATCTTCCAATTCGGTTTATGGGAATTCCCCTGCCCTTTATGTCTTCTTGTGAGAATGGGCTTCCTTGGAATGATAACCGGATTTATGCTTAATTTAAAATTCGGCATAAGGCCTTCACATTACGGTATCACATTGATCAGCAGTATATTCTGCGGTATGGTTGCGATGAGGCAGACGCTTCTACATATCGTACCCGGCACCGGTGAATATGGCACACCTGTATGGGGTCTTCACCTCTATACATGGGCGTTCCTTATCTCCGCCGCGACAATACTTATAATCGGTATCATATTGATATTCGATAAGAAGCAGTTCGATCAGCCGGTTGAAGAACCCGGAAGAAAACTTACCGGATTTGCCAATATCGTTTTCATTATCATGATAACTCTTGCGGTCGCGAATGCAGTGTCTGCTTTCTTTGAGTGCGGTATTACGCCATGTCCGGATAACCCGACACAATACAAGGTCATACAGGAGATCGAAGGCAAATAAAAGATACTCGTCCCTAAACTCCCGTTTGGGAACGGCTCCCGTTTGGGAACGGGCTAATCCAGGTCTTCCGGATTCTCTACAATGTCTTTTAATAACTCGCGGGCGTACTTTTCGTCCTCAGGCATTACTTTGAATTCTACCGGACCTGTAACAGGATTGAATCCGACTCCAACGACTCCCACCCCGAAAAGGTCCTGAACACCTTCGCCTTTTGCAAGGTAAGGTATCTGCGCTTCGTCAAGAATGGATTTTATCACAGCGACCACACCCTCGTGCCCGGTCTCATAGACCGTCACCAGGCGCTCGTGGTCATACTTGTTATGCTCTTTTTCGTCCATTATGTATTTTATTATAATTTAAAATTGTCATGCTGAACTTGTTTCAGCATCTTTTATCCTCGATCGTTGCAATGCACTTAAGCTCAATCGCTATCGGTGTCGGCAGGCAGTTAATCTCTACCGTCGTCCTGCATGGCTGGTTATCTTTAAAATATTCCGCATAAATCTTATTTTATATCTCATATTCGTCTTTCATTTTAGTAACAACAACCGTTACCTCCTCCATCTTATCCCAGCCTGATCCCGCGTCTTCGAGTATTGCCCGCACATTTTTAAAGACCGAGTGGCACTGGGCTTCGATATCATATGAAACGATGTTACCGTTATCATCCAGCTCCACACCGGGAATCTTCTTTGTACCTCTCTCCCTCGGTCCCACACCGGAAAGGAATAACAGATTCCCCACACGCCGCGCGTGAGGATAAAGACCAACGGGTTCAGGAGCTTTTTCCGAGTTTATTTTGTCAGTAGTCATATATAAATTTAATTTAATTAATTAATCAATTAAAGTCGAATTCATTCAAACTAATGCTCGATAGATCCCATATCATCCAATCCATTTCCCGCCAGCTTGATTTTAATCTTGCCTACGCTAAGAAACTCGTCGAAGACCTTACCGAAGAGCAGATGACAACAATTCCGGGTAATGGTTTCGAAAATCACCCCGCGTTCACGCTCGGACATCTCGTCAGCGGAATGTCGCTTATGGTTATAGATGATATCTCTGAAGTGAAGAAGCCAGGCTTTATGCCCGATGGATGGAAGGAGCTGTTCCTCCGCCGCGGACCGGGTGACCCACGGACTCCCGAAGAGGATAAAACAAAATACCCGTCTAAAGAAGAGCTTCTTGCCGAACTGGAACGAAAGCACAACATGTTCAAGGATAGACTGATGAAGTTCACCGACGAAGATCTGCTGAAAGAAAAAGAGTGGCGTTTCTATAAATATATGAACTCAAATCTTGATTCTATAATTTTTATGTGTGCTAACCACGAAGCTATGCACCTGGGACAGCTTTCCGCCTGGAGACGCGCTATTGGATTGGATTCAGCCCTGGCTAAATTATAGTAGATATTATTCTTTTACATAATCCGGGAAGTATAACTTCATTGCCTTCTCCTGAACCGGTACAATAAATTCCGTCTTTGCCCATGCATAATCATTTTTCTCATCCCAGACTTTTTTTGAGAGTTCTTTCTTCACCCGGCAGTATTCATCCCTTACATCGTCAT